>JAAZHB010000044.1 GCA_012510935.1 Clostridiales bacterium | reverse complement strand
TCTAATTTCAGTTGAAGATGCATCGTATGGTTCAACATCAAGCAAAATAATATCGGCATTATATTTAGCTTTATAATCTTCAATTTTTTCAAGACCACCAGAAGATTCAGTGCCTGGTCTTCTACCAGTTACTAAGGTGAAAGATTTAAGGATCTATTCTCCTTTGTACCATGTGTCAATTTGCATAAGCGAATCAAACCCAAGAAGAAAATATAGCTTTCCGTCATAATTATTATCGAAAAATGGCAAAGTGTTAGATGTATATTATGGTGTCTGTCTGTCAACCTCATATCTTGACACTATGAATTTGTCATGAGTTCTACAAGCTATGTTAAGCATAGCACATCTATCTTCAACCGCTGTGACCTTTGTGTCTTTTTTGAAAGGTGAAATAAAGTTAGGCATAAAGAATAGCTTATCTAGGCTAAGCTCATATGCGGCAGCTTTTGCTAATCTTATGTGTCCATTGTGAACGGGGTCAAAAGTGCCTCCAAATAGTGCATATTTATAGTTTTTATAGCTTATATTCATTTCTACTAATCTTCAATTTCAATTCCAAGGTCCTCAAGTTGTTGACTATCTACTGGTGCTGGCGCCTCGCAGACAGGACATTCAGCATTTTGATTCTTAGGGAATGCCATTACCTCACGAATGCTTTTCTCGCCAAGAAGAAGCATAACTAGTCTATCAAGACCGTAAGCAAGTCCTGCATGAGGTGGTACTCCATATTTAAATGCTTCTAGAAGGAAGCCAAACTTCTCCTGGCATTCCTCGTCACTAAGACCTAGAACATTAAACATCTTTGCTTGTAAATCCTTATCGTGGATTCTTACACTTCCGCCACCAAGTTCAACTCCGTTCAAAACGATGTCATAGGCATTAGCATTTAATCCAAGTATATCTCCCTCATCAAGCTTATATAATTCTTCAGGTTTAGGCTGAGTGAATGGATGGTGCATTGCCTTAAGATTACCTTCATCATCAGCTTCAAACATTGGGAAATCAACAACCCACAAGAAGTTGAACTTATTGTCATCAAGCATTCCAAGCTGACCAGCAATCTTTCTTCTTAAGAAACCGAGTGTATCAAACACAACCTTAGGCTTATCACTTGCAATTAAAACAAGGTCTCCAACCTCAGCTCCGCAAGCTTCACAGATATTAAGAAGCTCTTCTTCGCTAAAAAATTTTGATACAGAAGATGCAATATTTCCAGCCTCTCTCTTAATCCATACAAGTCCCTTTGCACCATAGTGCTTAGCCTCATCGGTAAGCTTATCAATTTTCTTACGAGTATATTCAGCCGCACCACCAGGAACAGCAATTCCTCTAACATCGCATCCTTCAGCAAGTGCTTTAGTGAAAACTTCAAAATTGCAATCTGCAACTACATCATTTAACGGCTTTAGCTCAATGCCAAATCTTGTGTCAGGCTTATCTGAGCCATATCTCTCCATTGCTTCCGCATAAGTCATTCTTGGGAATGGAGTCTGAACATCTATCCCCTTTACTTCCTTCATAACTTTCTTCAAGAAACCCTCTTGAATCTCAATTACTGTATCTTCATCAGCGAAAGATAGCTCCAAGTCAATTTGAGTAAACTCAGGCTGTCTGTCGGCTCTAAGGTCCTCATCTCTGAAGCACTTTGCTACCTGGAAGTAACGATCTGCCCCAGATACCATTAGCAGCTGCTTAAATAGCTGTGGCGACTGTGGAAGAGCATAAAATGTACCATGTTTGATTCTGCTAGGTACAATGTAGTCTCTTGCACCTTCAGGAGTTGATTTAACCAAAATAGGTGTTTCAATTTCAGTAAAACCATTCTCATCAAAGTAATCTCTAGCGCATTTAACAACTTTATGTCTAAAAGTAAGATTCCTTTGCATAGAACTCTTACGCAGGTCAAGATATCTATATTTAAGTCTCAGATTCTCATCAACATTGTCATCATCTTTAACATAAATTGGAGGTGTCTGAGCGGTTGAGTACACAACGACATCTTCTGCAAAAATCTCAATTTCACCAGTAGAAATTTTATCGTTCTTAGATGCACGCTCTACAACCTTGCCTTTTATTCCAACCACAAATTCACTGCGAAGTGCCTTAGCCTTATCAAGAATTTCATCCCCAAGATTCTCATTAAAAGTGATCTGTGTAATTCCAGTTTTATCTCTAAGATCAACAAAGACTAGGCTTCCAAGGCTTCTCGCCTTTGCAACCCATCCATTAAGGACAACTTCTTTGCCTGCATCTTCAATTCTTAGTTCTCCACACATATGTGTTCTTTTAAGTAAATTTGACATTTAAAAACCCCTTACTCCTAACCAATTAATTATTTAAAACTGCTGAAACAAGTTCATTCTTTGTAACTTTAGTCTGTTCTCCTGTTGTCATATTCTTCAAAGTGAGCTCTCCTGTGGAAACCTCGTCTTCTCCAATTACAACAGAATATTCTGCGCCCTGCTTATTTGCATACTTCATCTGACCTTTAAGATTTCTATTCTTGGTATCTATAACTGCAGCCACGCCCTGTTTCCTAAGCTCGCTAACAAGCTTAATGCAATATTCCTTTGAATCATCAGATACCCAAGCAATTGAAAGTTTCGGTACATTCTGTCCGCCAAAATCAGCCCCACTAAGCTCCATTAGCATAATAAGTCTCTCTTTGCCAAGGCCAAAACCAACACCTGGCATTTCTGGACCACCAATCTCTTCAATGAGATGATCATATCTGCCGCCGCCGCAAATCGTACCCTGCGCACCGATTTTTGTTGTAATAAATTCAAAGGCAGTCTTTGTATAATAGTCCAAACCTCTTACAATTGAAGCATCAACAACATACTTAATTCCCATTGCATCAAGATATGACTTTAGTTCCTCAAAAGATGCTTTACAATCATCACATAGATAGTCAATCACTCTTGGCGCACCCTTTACAAGTTCTTGGCAATTCTCAGACTTGCAATCCAATATTCTCATAGGATTTTTATCAAATCTTGACTTGCAAGTATCGCAGAGTTCGTCATACTTTGGTGCTAGAAACTCTTGCAACGCTTTTCTATGAAGCGGTCTACATTCTCTGCAACCAACACTGCTAATATGAAGCTCAATATCTTCAATACCCATTCTTCTTAAGAAATCATCCGCTAAAGCTATAACTTCAGCATCTGCTAGCATACTTTCAGTGCCAAAATTCTCAATTCCAAATTGGTGAAATTCTCTGAGTCTTCCAGCTTGTGGTTTCTCGTATCTAAAGCAAGGTGTGTTGTAATAATACTTGCTTGGTTGCACATCTGCATATTTATTTGATTCAATAAATGCCCTTACTGCCGGAGAAGTTCCCTCTGGCTTCAAAGTTATACTTCTATGTCCCATATCCTCAAAGGTATACATTTCTTTCTGAACAATATCTGTTGTCTCTCCAACCCCTCTATTGAACAATTCTGTAGATTCAAATGTAGGGGTTCTCATCTCTCCGAAACCATATTCTCTACAAATTTCATCCCATTTTCTCTCAATATACTGCCATTTATATGAATCTTCAGGCATTATATCTTTAGTACCCTTTGGTGCTTTAATCGCCATTTTATCCTCCGTAATACATATCTTTTCTCTTAAGCATTTCATCAAAACGCTCACTATATATCTTATAATTACTTACATTTGGAATTCTTTTAAGGCTCTTTGTATCAGGATAGTAGACCTTGCCAATAGCTCCTGCGCCTAGCGCAATTATAGTCTGCTTTTCTTCCATTATCCTAATATTGTATAAAGAGTGCTTGCCAGGTTTGCAATAACCTATGTTCTCGAAAGAGCCAATTTGATGTTTCTGCCTGTACATATAATAAGGGCTAAAACCACAACCTAGAAGTCTTTGATGAGCATAATCTAACATACTCGCTACAAGAACCGCGCCCTGTCTGTAGTAATCTGGATCTTCGTCCTTTAGTCTAGAGCCTTTCTTTATCGAAAGAGTATGTATCGTAATATTATTTGCTCCAATATTTATTATCTCATCGAGTGACCTTTGAAAATCATCAAGTGTTTCATTAGGAAGCCCAACAATGAGATCAGCATTAATTACATCGAAGTTGTAATCTGAAGCAAGCTTGTATCCATTTCTTATAGCTTCTGCTGTATGATCTCTTCCAATCGTTCTTAGCGTTTCATCCTTCATTGTCTGTGGATTAATGCTAATTCTATTAATATCTTTATTTCTCATAACCGCTAGTTTATCAGCAGTTATTGTATCTGGTCTTCCAGCTTCAATGGTGAATTCAATGTCTTTTGGGTCAATTCCAAAGCTCTCATTAACCGCATTTATCAATCTTTCTAGCTGGTTAGCATTAAGTGTAGTTGGGGTTCCACCGCCAACATATATACTTTCAATTTGCGTATTATGACTTTTAACTAGCTCACCTGTATATTGTATTTCTTTCAACAGATTAACTAGATACTTCTCTATTTCATCAGCTTCTGCAATGTTTGATGCAAAAGAACAATAAGCGCATCGTGTTGGGCAGAAAGGTATTCCAATATATATGCTTGAGAAAGAGTCATCACAAACCTGAACATACTGAAGTTGGTAAGTTAGCAATTCTTTAATCAGCTGAATTTTCTTATCAGAGAAAAGATAAATCTCTTTTAGTTCGGACATTACCTTATCAATTGATTTGCACTCGTCATACAAATCATGTGCCAGCTTTAAAGGCCTAACACCAGTATGAATCCCCCATTCACTTTCTTTCCCCGTAAGCTCTGAAAGAAGCAAATACAGTTCGCTTTTAATATCGTTTCTTTGGTCACTGCATGATGCATTAATCATATAGCTTCCTTCAGAAAGAACAATATCTCCCGCATTCTGAAAATCAATGGCAATTACTTCAAACTCATCATCGTTTAGAAAAACCCTTGCCATTTCACTATAATGATAATCATTTTTAACTTTGTTTATATAAAATCTATACAAAAGGATTATGCTCCTTTTCTTCATCTATAGTTGTTATGTCATAATGTCCTGGATATACTATCGTATCTTCCGGCAATACATAGAGCTTCATTCTAATAGAATTCTGAAGTGCATCCCAGTCGCCTGTATAAAAATGAGTTGCCCCAACACTTCTTCGGAAAAGAATGTCTCCTGTAAAAACAATTCCGTCCATTAGGTAGCACATGCACCCAATAGTATGTCCCGGTGTATAGATACATTGTATCTGCTCGTTACCAAGCATTAGGACATCGTTATCCTTAACATATCTGGCAGATTTGCAAGATATATCTTTGCCCATCATCTCGATGCTGCCATTTACATTTCCATCCTCCAAAAGAACGGCTTCGTGTTCATCAGCAATAACAATTGCTTCAGGAAAAGTCTTAATATATTGATTAAGCGCATAAATATGATCGCCGTGGGCATGAGTAAGCAGGATATATTTTACTTTATATCCTTCATCAATCAAGGTGTTAATCTCTGATCCAAAATATCCAGGATCAAGAATTGCAGCCTCTTTGCCTTCGCTTTCTCGTATTAAATATGTGTTTTCACCTATCGGACCCTTGGGAAATCTATTTACAATGATGCTCATTTATTCTCCTACGACTTATTTCTGTAAGCGCTGGTTACGCCTGGTACTTGCCTTAATGATATAAGAAGTCTTCTAAGCTGATGCATGTCAGAAATTGAAACTGTCATAATCAAACTTACTTCATCTTCAGTCACTGGCTTCATATTTACACCAGCAAGGATTGTTTCATTGTCTTCACAAGCCTTCGAAAGGTCACTGAACATGCCCTTTCTATCTACTCCACGAATCTGAATGTCTACATAATAAGATTGACCAGACTTCGGGGTATCCCATGCTACTTCAATCAATCTAGCTTTATCTTCGTCAGAAAGATTTACAATATTTGGACAATCTGCTCTATGGACATTTATGCCCTTTCCTTTAGAAACATATCCCGTAATTTCGTCTCCGGGAACAGGGTTACAGCAAGTTGCTCTTCGTATTAGCAAATTATTTGTTCCTTTAACAACGATACCAACATCCGAGCCGTCAAGGCCTCTGTTAACCGGTTTCTTTTTCTTAAGACTCTCTTCTTTCTGAATCTCTTTTAATTGAGTATCTTCGATATAATAATCAATTAATTTCTGACTTACCTTTGAAAGAATAGAACCTCCACGAGACACTTGCATATACATTTCGTTGACTGTATCGAAGTTTAGGGTCTTGCAGGCTTTAAGAATGTATGAATTCTTAACGATAAGTCCTGGGTCATAGCCCTTTCTCTTAACATAATCCTGAATATTATTCTTTCCTCTATCTAAGTCGTCATCCTTATTCTGTTTGCGCAGCCAGTTTCTAATCTTGTGCTTTGCTTGAGAACTCTTGCAAATGTTTAACCAATCCATACTTGGGCCAGACGAATTTGCAGAGGTGACTATTTCAACAATATCTCCGTTATTAAGTTCATATCCAATCGGAACCATCTTTCCATTTACTTTAGCTCCAACACATCTATTTCCAACATCTGTATGTACCTTAAAAGCAAAGTCTAATGGTGTTGACTGGTAAGGCAGCTCCATAACATCGCCTTTAGGTGAGAAAACAAATACTTGGTTATCGAAAAGATCGACCTTCATTGTCTCAAGAAAATCGATGGAGTCTTCGGACTCTTTCTGTAGCTCGAGTGCTTGTCTTAGCCAAGCAAGTTTCTCTTCATTCTCGGCTTCAGCGTCAGCCCCTCTTCCTTCTTTGTATTTCCAATGTGCAGCAATACCATATTCGGCAACTCTATGCATCTCATAAGTTCTTATCTGAATCTCGAACGGCTCGCCGTTGTTTCCGATTACAGTAGTATGAAGTGATTGATACATATTCGTCTTAGGCATAGCTATGTAGTCTTTAAATCTTCCAGGAATAGGTTTCCACTTAGTGTGGACAATGCCTAAAACTTCATAACAGTCCTTAAGGTTCTGCACTAATACTCTAACAGCAAGCAAGTCAAATATTTCATCAAGCTCCTTATCTTGCTGCTTCATTTTGCGATAAATACTATATAAATGCTTCGATCTTCCCTTGATATCGTGCTGAATATCCGCCTCATTCAAGCTTGTATCAATATCCGTTATAAGAGATTCTAGATTCTTCTCATAGTTTGCTTTCTTGATTGCAACTTTCTTCGCTAATCTCTTATATTCAATTGGATGAAGATATTTAAGAGCTAAGTCTTCAAGTTCAAACTTTATACTGTAGATACCAAGTCTTCCAGCAAGAGGTGCATATATCTCGAGTGTTTCAAGAGCTTTCTCTTCCCTCTTATTAGTTGGCATGTATTCTAGAGTTCTCATATTATGCAATCTATCTGCTAACTTGATAATTAGAACTCTTATATCCTTTGCCATTGCAAGGAACATCTTACGGAAATTCTCCGCTTGCATCTGCTCCTTCGTATCATATTTGATGTTACCAAGCTTGGTTACGCCATCTACTAGAAGCGCTATTGATTCATCAAAATCTTCTACTAACTGTTCACGAGTATAGTCTGTGTCTTCAACAACATCGTGGAGAAGACCAGCAACAATAGTTTCATTATCCATGCCAAAAGTAGCCAGTATCTTCGAAACAGCTATTGGGTGAATAATGTAAGGTTCACCACTTTTTCTATACTGGGCTTTATGAAGGTCCTTAGCGATTTCAAAAGCTTTCGCAATCATAGTATCGTTATACTTTGGATTGATTTCGCTAATTTCCTCCATATATTGTTCTAATGTAATAATATGAACTTTTGTCACCTATTTATCTCCATTATTCTTTTTGTTTGCTTTAGCACGCGACTTATCGTCACTTTCTTTCTTTATAGTATATGATGACATGTTTTCTTTCTTCTTGAATGCATAGTACATAGGACTGCACAGACAGATTGAAGAATATGTACCTACAAGAACACCGATTATTAGTGGTACAAGGAATTCTCTAATCTGAGTTGATACCATAAAGAATAATGGCACCATTACTATTAGTGTTGTTAAAGATGTCATTATTGATCTTGATAATGTCTGATTAACACTGTCATTTACTAACATGTTATCCTGCTTGCGCTTATAGAACTTGGAATTCTCTCTTATTCTGTCAAATACAACGATTGTATCGTTAATCGAATAACCTACAACAGTCAAAATGCCAGCAATAAATGGGTTATTGATTGTAAATCCGAAGATTGCGTACAATGCAAGGGTTATCAATACATCATGCGCTAGACCAGCAATTGCAGCTACACCGAATTTCCAAGTCTTAAATCTGAATCTAATATATATAAGCATACATAGAGTTGCGATTAGAACTGCCTTAACTGCATTTGCTTTTAAATCATTTCCTACCGATGGTCCAAATTCTTCAGATGCAAGTACCGAGTCCTCACCTAGGTTATACTTCTCTTC
>JAAZHB010000043.1 GCA_012510935.1 Clostridiales bacterium | reverse complement strand
CTATGAGAGCTTGCAAATATCCTTGAAATGAATTTCTGTGCCTGCAACAACAAGAACCCTTCTATGGGAGTCAATGCTCTCAACCTCACCGCATACGGTAAGGTATTTGCCTGCAGTAAAATATGTCACCTTAGCAAAGTCCTTAACATATAAATCTGAAATTCTTTGATTTAAAGCGTTCAGCACGTCCTCGCTGAGTTCTGGTTTCTCCTCGCGCGAGTGCTCCGCCTCCTTTGCCGCAATTGCTGCCTCTAGTCCAATAAGTGCCGAGAAAGGAGCAAACTGCTTCGCCCTTTCTGACATTGTCATTTTATGCCTGATAGGTTTGTCGCTTAAATTCGTTCCGCCTGATTTTAAGCCATCAGAGTTCTTACGATTATCCATCATTTGCGATGACCTCCAATCTGCTCATTTCGTTCTAACGTTGTAGCGCTCTCCTCTAGGTCCATTCCCTTGAAAACTGCATTCTTTCCATACTTATATTGAATCTTGTTCAAAGTCTCTTGTATAGTAACATCTCTCGCCTCGCCATCGTTTTCATCAAAAAGAGTCATCTGTCTATCGCTTGTGTCCGGAACAATTTTATTGCAATTTATATAAACTCTTCTCACTGGGATGTTAGGATTTACAACCGAATCATACAAGGCAACTACCTTCGGAATTATTGTTCCCGATGCATTTGTTGGTGTTATAAAAGAAGTAGTTCCCTTCGCAAAAGGAAGGTGGTAAGAATTTGAATATCCTACAGCGATGCTAATAGAAGGTGTAATCACATGCCTCCCTGTCATCTCAAGACAAAGACCATCCATCATTTCCTTTATGATAAGTCTTGCTTCTTGCACGCTATAATCACGCATAAGAACCTGTCCTCTGCTTAAGCAGTTGGTCTTCGGCTTATACGATTTAATATCCGCAATTGTAACCGGTTCTCTGCCCCACGCATGGTCTATAAGAAGTTCCGCATCAATACCGAACATCTTATACAGAAGGTCCTCATCTGCATGAGCGATTCCCCCCATCGTATCGATTCCAATTCTAGCTAGTCGCCTTGCTGTCCCTGGTCCAATCCTCCAGAAATCTGTCAGCGGTCTATGATCCCACAGCATATTGATATATGCATTCACATCGAGATACCCTATGAAATCAGGTGATCTCTTCGCTGTAATATCTAGTGCAATCTTGCAAAGATATAAATTAGTCCCTATCCCGCAAGTTGCCCTGACACCGACACGCTCTTTAACTTTGCCCATAAGAAATTGAGCCATCTCACGCGGTGTGAACTTGTATCGTTTCAAGTATGCTGTTATATCAATAAAAACTTCATCAATTGAATATACATAAATATCCTCAGGCGAAATATAATCAAGGTACACACCGTAAATCTCAGCAGAATATTCAATGTATTTCTGCATTCTTGGAACAGCCATTATATATTTCAAGCTCGTTGGGATTTCAAATACCCTGCAACGATTCTTCACACCTTTAGCTCTGAGGCTCGGAGACACTGCAAGACAAATCGTCCGATCCGTTCGCTCTGGGTCAGCAACAATTAGATCCGTTGTCATCGGATCAAGCCCTCTCTCCACGCATTCCACCGAGGCATAGAAAGACTTTAAATCGATGCAAAGATATATTCTGTTGTTATTCATGCTTAAGTCCTCCTCCCTCGTTTCATCGTAGAATTTGTAGTAAAAATATTATACTACAGCGCGAGTAAAAAGAACATATGTTTTTATTTTTCTTTTAGAAAGTAGCTACCTCTGGATCGCAAGGCTCGGTTTTTGCAAGAGATGTCACATGAAGCACAGGGCCCTTTCCTTGATAAGCCTCCTCATATTCCACGCGGATTTTTGCCGTAACCTCAACCCAATCTCCAACCTCAAGGTCGCTTGTATCACTATAAATTGCCATGAATGCTGCAAACGCAATGTCCGCCTCACAGCAAGTCATCACATGACGGCCAAAAGCAAATCTTCCATCTGGCAGCTCCTTGTTAATCGCAACGCGCCCCTTAACCGAGACAATCTTCCCATCGTATGCTTCCTCATTTTCGTTAAGATCACGATACCACTCCGCATACCATTCATCTTTAATTACAAGTTTTTTCTGGCTCATGTCATATGGCAGCGGATCTTCAATATCATCCGGCTCAACATCATCAGGGCCATACTCATATACGATTAGCACCTTGCGATTAGCAATTCTTACCTCTTTGTGAAATGCCATTTTGTCAAAACTGTGCTCGCAGCGATTGAAGACTATCATATCGGCAGTCTTCATTTTGTCGAAACATTGCTGGCGCATATTCGCATTGTAAATTTGGAAAGTTGTTGCGTCAAAAAAACACATCTCCTGTACAATCGTCCAATTCCTTGGTGCGTGATTAAACAGCGATTCGAGCATCCACATTCCGTTATATTCAACAATTACCCTGTCATACATGCAGCCTGATGAAATTTTCAAAAGCTCACCATTTACAAGGTCTTCCTCTTCTCGAATGTACTTAACTGTTACGCCAGGTCCTGCAAAAGCAGTCTCGTCATACTCAAGTTCACCCTCTTCGCATACTACGAGTAAAGTCTTTCCATCATTGCCAAACTCTGGATTTGATAAAGTATCTTGAATAAATTCTGTTTTCCCAGAGCCAAGAAAACCGGTAAATATAAATACCGGCTTCTCATTGCTTACTCTTTCATCTAATTTCTGAAACATTTTGATTCCTCTTGTTATTGCTTTTCCACAGACAATCCTCTCGTGGTCATCAGCTTCTATGTAAATTTAATTGTTCTCTTACAGTCCAAAAAGCTCTTTCAGCTTATCTTTCTTGAGATTTGTTCCAATTACAATAATTGTACCTGTCACATCGGCGCTTCCTGTTCTTACCTCGCCTTCACCTGGCACATAGTCGAATTCAAGCCAAGTTCCATCAACATTCTCGACAATTCCTTTTGCCCTTAGAACCTCGCCGCACTCCTCAAGACTATCTAGAATCTCTTCGAGTTGAGATGCTGAATACTTGTTTGCTGTATGAACTGCAAGTTCGTCAAAAACTTCATCTGCGTGATGGTGTTCGTGGTCATGACCGCATCCACAGCTGCACTCGTGATCGTCATCGTCATGATGGTGGTGATGATGTTCGTGGTCATGGCCGCAGCTGCACTCGTGATCGTCATCATCGTGATGGTGGTGATGTTCGTGCTCGTGGTCGTGCCCGCAGCTGCACTCGTGATCGTCATCGTCGTGATGGTGGTGATGCTCATGGCTTTCAATCTCATGGTGAGCCTCTTCCCTTAAATGATCAAGTTCAGCTGATAGTGTCCTGCTTCCCTCCATAACCTTAAGAATCTTCTTCCCGTCAAGGTCTTCCCAAGTAGTCGTAACGATGCTAGCGTTCGGATTAATCTCGCAAATCGCATCCACAACTTCTTTGATTTTTGCCTCATCCATATCAGCTTGATGACTAAGAACTATCGTGCTAGCATGCTCAACCTGATTATGATAAAACTCGCCAAAACTTCTCATCATTGGCTTATATCTCTTTGCATCAATAATTGTAGTAAAGCTGTTCAGCTTAATTCTGTCATTATTCAAGTCCTGAACTGCAATGATTACATCCGACAGCTTGCCAACGCCTGATGGCTCAATCAGTATTCTGTCAGGGTCATATTTCTCGATAACCTCATTTAGCGCACGGCCAAAATCTCCAACGAGGGTGCAGCAAATGCAGCCTGCGTTCATCTCATTTATCTCGATGCCTGTGTTTTTCAGGAATCCGCTATCAACGCCAATCTCACCGAACTCATTCTCGATTAGCACAATCTTCTCGTCGCCATATGCCTCTGCAACAAGCTTCTTTATTAAACTAGTTTTTCCAGCGCCCAGAAAGCCGGAGAAAATATCTACTTTTGTCATGTCTACACTTCCTTTCTTTTGCAAAGAATATTATAGCACTAGGTCCCAATTTTTAACATCAATAAAATACAAGTTCTATTTTGACACTTGTGTATGTTTATTGTATCTTTAAAGCAGTGTTTATTTTTTCGCAAAATGGGAGTTTGAAAAGTTAGGAAGTCCGGAGGGTCGATGTAATGAAAAAAACTAAAGAAGATATGCTTATCACTAAGCAAGATATATTAAATGCTGGGTTTGACTGTTTTTTCGAGAAAGGATTTGCAGCAACTTCGCTTGAGGCAGTTGCTAAACAAGCTGGCGTTACGCGCGGTGCCATATATTGGCATTTCAAAAATAAAATGGAGTTGTATTCTGCGGTTGTAGATATGACTCTCGAGAAAGGTGATGTTGCGGACTATCTCACCACGCTCCCTTTAGATATGACATTGGAGCAAAGACTAAATCATATTTTCTGGAAGTCACTAGGCGACAATAGATATGTAGATTTTGTCTTTAAGACCATGACATACACAATTGGTCGAGAGGAGTTTGTACCTATTTACGAAAAGCTTCGCAATACGAAAAGAAACCTCCTAAAGGCAATTGAAAAAGAAATCGAAATACATGTAAGGTTGAATGGGCTTACTGGCATAGACATCGACAGTCACGCAAAAGGCGTATATCTTCTTTTCGAAGGGCTCTTTCTCACAAAGAATGTTCCAATCGGTGTTGAAATCAGCGAGGAGCAGATTAAGTTCTACCTTCACATCGCATTAGATAACTTAATCGACTAGTCAAACAATCAAAAAATATATAAATCACAAAATCGGCTATGATTACAGTCTTTAAATTAGTGCAATTCTCTAATTTAAAGACTGTAATCATAGCCGATTTTTTTATGTCCGGATTCACAAGAGGTTGTGTCTGCTTCCTATTTTTTACATACTGAATTGTATGTTTTTTCATTATTATATTATAACTAACATCTCACAAAACCGCTATGACTATTCTAAATTCGTTTCTTTTTTAACGATTATTGACCTTTTATCTTCTCAATGCTAAAGTCCAATTAACAAACATCATTGTATGTAAAAAAGGAGGACGAAATGGATTTTCAATTTTATCAAAGAGTAAAGTTGCTCTTCGGAAACGGTAGCGTTGAACAGGTCGGCGAACTAGTAGTGGAAGCTGGATATAAGAAGCCTTTTGTGGTTTGTGATCCGGGGATTGTATCTACAGGATTAATAGACAGAGTCCAGGCAAGTCTAGAGAAAAGCGGTGTAAAGGGATATGTATTTGATAAGGTTCATCCTAACCCACCAGATGATATCGCCGAAAGCGGCGCTGACGAGTGCAAGGCTCAGGGTTGTGACTGCGTTGTTGCTGTAGGAGGCGGCGGTGTTATTGATACAGCAAAAGCAATTAATATGCTTAGATACAACGAAGGCCCTCTTCTAAGATTTATTGATATGAGCACCAAGATGAATGTTTCACCTGGTCTTATCACAATTCCAACTACCGCTGGAACAGGAAGCGAAGTATCTGACGGAATGGTTATTTCAGACAAGGATCATAATAAGCATCCAATTCTTGCTACAAATGCGATGTCTGACTATGCAATTCTTGACCCAGATGTTATGAAAGGCATGCCACCAAAGCTAACAATTGCGACAGGTCTTGATGCTTTCTCACACTGTGCTGAAGGAATGGTTACAAATATCGCAAATGACTTTGTTGATTTCTTTGTTGAACAAGGCGTAAGAACTTGCGTTGAGTATCTTCCAAGAGCTGCAAAAGACGGTAATGACATGGAAGCAAGAAGTAAGATGGCAATCGCTTCAACAGTTGGCGGCTGGATGCTTGGATATGGACACACACATGCTGGGCACTCATTCGGTCATGTTATTGGCGGACTTTTCGAGGTTCCTCATGGTATTGCTGTAATGGCAGCTGAGCCATATGTAATCGAGTACAATGCGCCTGTAATTCCTGAAAGAACGCAGAGACTTGGAGAACTTCTAGGTGCTAAATTTAACGGCAACGAGACTCCAGAAGAAATCGGCGCAATTACTAGGGATGCAATCATTGATTTCCGTGATAACAAGGTCGGAATGCCTTCAATCAAGGATTTCGATTATGACGAGAGCAGATTTGAAGAAGTCGCTAAGAATATCGAAGAAGAACTCTTCCAGGTATTTAACCCTAAGAAGATGACTGCTGCAGATGCTCTAGAAATTCTTAAGAAAATTTATGCATAAGCACGACCACATATTTAGCTATAACCATATAATATAAGGAGATAAGATATGGACAATCAAGCGACAATTAACAAACTCGTAGAAAATGGCCGTAAAGCTCTAGCGGAGCTTGAGTCATATTCACAGGAGCAGATTGATGAATTATGCCGCGTTTGCTGTGAAGCTTTTGCTGCGCACGCAGAGGAGCTATCAGAAGAAGCTGTTGAAGAGACCGGACTAGGCAATGTTCCTTCCAAAATTGCTAAGAACTCCGGCTCACCTGACGGCGTTTGGTATGCTATCAAAGGTAAGAAGTCTGTTGGTGTTATCGGAGAAGACCCTAAGAGACATCTAAAGTTTGTTGCACATCCTAAGGGAATCATTTCATGCGTTATCCCAACAACAAACCCTAATATCACTATTCTTTTCAATGGCGTATATGCTCTAAAGGGAAGAAATGTAATACTTTGCTCTCCTCACCCACGCGCTAGAAAATCAACTGTTCATACATGTGAGATTTTCAACAAGGCACTAAAGGAGGCAGGTGCTCCAGACAATATTTTCCAATATGTTGAAGAACCAAATATCGAGCTTACCCAGCTTATTATGGCTGCATCAGATACAGTGCTTGGAACTGGCGGAGTTAACATGGTTAAGGCTGCTTACTCGAGCGGAAAGCCTGCATACGGCGTAGGCCCTGGCAACTCGCAGACAATTTTTGACCCAGAATATGACAATCTTGAGAAAGCTGTACAAGAGACAATTTTCGGATGTAGCTTCGACAATGGTATTATCTGTGCTTGCAACAGATCATTTATTACACCAAAGTCAATCTCCAAGAAGATTGTAGACATCATGAAGGAGAACAAGGTTTACTACATTGATAACGACGAAGAGCGTGACAAGGTAAGAGAGCTTCTTTTCCCAGAAGGCTATGGCAAGATTAACGGCAAACCTGTTGGACAGGATGTTCAGGATATCGCAAAAATGGCAGGTCTTGATATTCCAGAAGATACATCTATTATCGTTGTTAAGATTGATAAGTATGGAAAAGATGAGCCTCTTGCAAGAGAGAAAATGGTACCTCTCGCAGTTCATATTGAGTGCGAAGATGTGAACGAAGCAATTCAGATTGCGAAGGCAAACCTTTACGCAGAAGGTGCTGGTCACTCATCTGTAATACATTCAAACAACGAAGCTCTTGTTGAGAAGGCTGCAGAAACTCTACCAGTATCCAGACTTCTTGTTAACTGCCCTGGTGTATTCAGCGCAAATCCTGCACTAGCTAACGGACTTGTTCCAACAGCTACACTAGGTTGCGGTTCATGGGCTGGTTGCTCAATTTCAGAGAACCTTGGCTATGAGGATCTTATCAACATCTCAAGGGTTGCATATGTCTATCCTGAGAGCGAGGTTCCTAACCACGATTCAATCTGGAATGGTGATGCCGAGTTCTAAAGCCTGCAGACGAAAGTTCCGGAGGGAATGAAATGAATAAGAATAGAGTCAAAATCGGTATATATGGTATTTCACTCCTAATGATGGGAGTCATAGGTGTGTCGGGTGCTCTTGCAACAATTGGCGCGAGCTTCCCAGACGCTTCACAGACAATGGTGCAAAATATAATTTCTATTCCTTGTCTGGTTGTAATCCCAACCACACTGTTGGTTGGCAAGCTAATGGATTATATTTCAAAAAAGCATATAGCAATTATAGGATGCATTTTATTCCTTATCGGAGGGCTTGCGCCTATGATGTGCGGCTCTCTAGGATTGATTCTTCTCTTCAGAGGAGTGCTTGGAATAGGAATTGGAATAATCCAGCCTGTATCCTCGGCCCTCGTTGCTGAAAACTTCGAAGGCGCCGAAAGAGAGAAGGTCCAAGGAACATCAACATCCGCTCAAATGCTGGGCTGCGCTCTGATGGTATTCTGTGGAGGTTGGCTTGCAACTTCTTCGTGGGAGAAAGCTTTCGCTGTGCACTTGCTTGCAGTAATTTCTTTGGTGCTTGTTATAGTATGTCTTCCTAATGTTAGTCCAAAGGGAGCTTCTGCTAGCGACGCTAAAGAAAAGCAAATGGCTAAGCCTCGTGCAAAGCTAACGAAAGCCGCATGGGGAATCGCATTCACAATGTTTGCGCTATTTATCGGTGGGCAGGTTTTCTCAGTATATACAGCATTTATCGTAAGTGAGAAATCGCTTGGAACAGCAACTCAGTCCGGCAATACCATGGCATTCTTTGCTGTAGGTGGTTTCCTCTTAGGCCTTGTATATGGCAAGCTCGCTTCTAGAACAAAGAGTTATACGCTCTCTTGCGGCCTTGCATTAATAGCAATTTCCTATGTTGTGATTGGCTGCGCTAATGCAATGGTAATGATTTATATCGGCGCCTTTCTATTTGGTGTTGGTCTGTCAATATGTATGCCATGTATCATTGTTGCATCAGCAGGGTCAGTTCCACTAGAAGCATCAGGTATGGCAATCGCGTTGACAATGTGCGCTCAGAATCTTGCGCAGTTCCTTTGCCCATATGTGTTTAACCCAGTAATATATGCTCTGGGAAATGGGCACAACGAGAACCAGCTGGCATTCTATATTGGTGCCGGAATTACAGTCATCATACTTCTTGTTGCACTTGTAATTGCTAAGAAGTCTTCGGCAAAATAAGTTTACCATTTGAATTATTAGTATAAATGTTCAAATCCATATTATTAATTACTTTCATTACCAAAAAAGGCAACGGCTCCCGCGTTTAGCGGGAGCTGTTGTTTTGATAATTCTTATTAATATGATGGCACTGTTGCAATTACACCTCTTACTAGCTCTTCATATTTTTCAAAAGGAATTCCTATTCCCATCTCTGATTCTTCCCATTTGCACAGGAATCTTGTGCTTGGGCAAAATACACTCACATTTATTTCGCCGCTTTTATACGGATATGCCGATAATTCTGAACACATTGCCTGCATTGCACCCATATTAATATTAGGCTTTTTTCCTGTTTTATACTCATATCCTTGCAAAAGTCTCATCGTCTGATATGCGTTTACAATGCCAATAATTATGTCTGGTTGCTCTTTGCAGTCCTGAAGGGCACAAAGACCAATCCCATATGTTTTTGGCATTTCACTATGCAAGCTGACAATACTGCTTCTCAGTCTTCTGGCTGCCGCTTGTGATTGATATAGATTGTACGAGAAATATTCAGCTCCATTTTCAATTCGTTCTGTACTATCTTCTAATGCAAGAGCTGTTGTTGCGCCATCACAATTATGATGCTCCAAGCGTGATTTATTTGGCCTTCCGTCTGCCGCCCCTTTTACCATAACACAATAAGCTGTTTTTGCATTGATTTCTTCTAGCTCGCAATTATCATAAGATTCCTTGTCAAAATAAAATTTCACTCCAACAAAAGAATGCTGCATTGGAAGAACTTCGTTTAAGTCAGCAGTAACATCTGCAATAAACTTACTGTCATACTCATCATTTGGAAGTCCATATGTAATTTTGTTGCTTTTAAAAGGCATTTCTCGCCCCTCCCTCTCGTATATAAATATTTTTCTTTCATTATTTAAAACTAAATCCAGCACTTAGTCCTACGCGACCAAGCATGAAT
>JAAZHB010000042.1 GCA_012510935.1 Clostridiales bacterium | reverse complement strand
TAAGAGGACTACGCCTTCCACCCCTTCTTGAGGAAGATTCTTAAAATCTTCTTTGTCTCTTAAATCCAGATTATAGTATTTTACTCCAAGCGATTCATAGTGCTCTCTATATTTATTGTTTCTTCCAGTTACCGCTATTTCAACGCCACGCTTCAAGAACTCTTCAACTGTGTAAACGCCAATAAAGCTTGATCCTCCGATTAGTAAATACATATTATTCCTCCGTTATTAAAATTCGCCTGTCATATCTGTGCTTGCAAAGTTCTCTAATGGCATCTTGACCGGCTTTCCATCCTTCTGGCTCTTATAAATTGCTAGAACAACCTCTAATGCATTTCTTCCTGCTACTGCATCTACATATGGAGCTCTGTCATTTTCAATTGCATCCATTACATCTGCGAACAACGAGGTATGTCCATTGCCATAAACATTGCTTGTTTCTTCTTGAAGGTTCTTCTTCTTCTTATCTTCTTCTGTCTCTTCCGAGAAGTCCCACACATCTATGTTATTTGTTGATGTACCACCTATCTTTACAGTTCCTGTCTCACCAAAGATATATAGTGTCTCTTCTAGGTTCTTTGGATATACATTTGTTGTTCCTTCAATTGTTCCTACTGCGCCGTTCTTGAATTTTACAACTGCTACTCCAACATCCTCAGCTTCCAGATAGTCATGGAACTGTTGTCTTGTTGCACCATAAATCTCTTCAATTTCATCGCCCATCATCCAACGCAATAGGTCTATTCCATGAATGCACTGGTTCATTAAGCAACCGCCATCTTCTGCCCAAGTACCTCTCCAATTTGCTTGGTCATAATATCCATGGTCCCTATTCCATCTTACATGGATTGAACCATGTGAAATTCGACCAAATCGATCTGCCTCAACTGCCTTGCGAAGTTCTTGAATTGCAACATTAAATCTATTCTGGTGGCAAGCTGAACCCTTAACATTCTTCTCATTTGCAAGGTTGATTATCTTGTTTGCATCGTCAATTGACATTGCCATTGGCTTTTCGATAATGCAATGTACGCCTTTACCGATGCAATACAAAGCTATCTCTGCATGCTTTCCACTTTCTGTTGCAATGCTGACTAGCTCTGGCTTGCAATCTTCTAACATTTCCTTGTAATCTGTATACTTCTTTATTGATGCGTCATTCTGTAAATCATGCTTTTCAAGAATAGCATCCATTTTCTCAGGAAGAACATCACATACTCCTACTATTTCTAGTTTGTTATTTGTTGCTGCCTTCATATGATTAGTTGCTATTCTTCCGCAACCTATTAGTGCATATTTCATGTGTTACGCTCCTTTACAGTAATTCTATTTTGTCTCTGTTCTTAATATCCTTGAATGCATTTCTTGTATCAAAGATTGCCTTTGCATTCTCGTTAATCATTTCATAGTCATAAGCATCATGTGCTGTTGTTACTACTACTATATCTGCATCTGCAACCTTTGCTGCATCGATGCTTGCTAGACCTTCATGCATCTGTCCATTGTACTTGTATGTGTTAATCCATGGATCAAAGAACTCTACATCTGCACCGCGCGTCTTAAGAATATCTATTACAGCTAGAGCTGGACTCTCTCTATAGTCATCAATGTTATTCTTGTATGCAACGCCTAGGACAAGCACCTTTGCGCCCTTCATGGCTTTTCCTGCCTTGTTAAGTACTTCTGCTGCTCTATCTACTGTATATTCAGGCATTCTGTCATTAACTATCATTGAGTTCTCAATCATTGATGTATGGAACCCATACTCTCTTGCCTTCCATGATAGATAGTAAGGGTCTAGCGGAATGCAGTGACCTCCTAGTCCTGGACCTGGATAGAATGCTTGGAATCCATATGGCTTTGTCTTTGCTGCATCAATTACTTCCCATAGTGAAATATTCATCTTGTTGCAAAGCATTGCTAGTTCATTTACTAGTCCAATATTTATATTACGATATGTATTCTCTAGAATCTTTTCCATCTCAGCAATTGCCGGTGATGATGCTTCATAGATATCACTTTCTAGAACAGCTCTATACATTGCAGAGATTACTTCTGTTGCATCTTTGCCAATTGCTCCAACAACCTTTGGCGTATTCTTTGTTTTATATACTAGGTTGCCTGGATCAACCCTCTCTGGTGAGAAACCTAAATAGAAGTCTTCCCCGCACTTTAGTCCTGATAACTCTTCAAGAATTGGCTTTAGTAGTTCTTCTGTAGTTCCTGGGTAAGTAGTTGACTCAAGTACTACCATTGTCTCCTTTGTCATATGCTTAGCAATAGCTTCAGTTGATGACTTTACATAACTGATATCAGGCTGCTGATGCTTATCAAGTGGTGTTGGTACGCATATTGCGATAAAATCTACATCCTTTACAAATGAGAAATCTGATGTTGCTTTAAGCATTCCTGACTCTACTAGAG
>JAAZHB010000041.1 GCA_012510935.1 Clostridiales bacterium | reverse complement strand
TTATTAACAAAGAAGATGTCGGTACAGTTATCAGTGAAGAGGAATTACGGGCGCGGCTTCCTGAAGCTACTATTATTACAACAACACTTGTTGGCTTTGGAGCTGTCTCAGGAGCTAGAAGTATTAGTGATGCAATCTCTGAATTTTTCAAGATGGGCAGTATTAATCCCAACGAAAATTCTATTATTACAAGTGAGAGACATGTACATCTTCTTGAGACTGCGAGTGACAATATCGAGCAGGCAATTTATATGCTTGAAGAAGGAACTGCGCTTGAGCTTGTTGAACTGAATGTCAGATATGCTTATGAAGAACTAGGTCAGATTATTGGAGAGGCTGTCGGTGATGAAATTCTCGATACCGTCTTCTCAAAATTCTGCCTAGGTAAATAAGGACTAGATTAATTGATGATTATTGAAAAGAACAATTTTAAAGAATATTTAGAAAAAAGAGCTGAAGTTTATGATGTAGTAGTTGTTGGCGCGGGTCATGCGGGCTGTGAAGCCGGACTTGCGGCAGCCAGAATGGGGAAGAAGACTGCTGTTTTCTGTACGGACCTTGAATCTGTTGCGATGATGGCTTGTAATCCTTCAATAGGAGGCACTGGGAAAGGGCACCTTGTTAGAGAGATTGATGCTCTCGGTGGCGAGATGGGCCTAAATATTGATAAGACTTTTATCCAAAGTAAAATGCTTAACACATCTAAAGGCCCAGCAGTTCATTCGCTTAGAGCGCAGGCTGACAAAGAGAACTACCATCAGGAAATGCTCAAGACCCTACGTAGCACTGGCAATCTAACTCTTCACGAGGAAGAGGTTGTTGATATTCTTTGCTCAGCGGATAATGAACTAGTCTCAGCCCGTGATAAGGCAATGTGCGATTTTGATCTTGATATTTGCGGAGTAAAAACTCCAGATAAAACATATTTAGCAAAGTCTGTAATAGTTGCTACTGGAACTTTCCTCGGTGGAAAAATTTTCATTGGAGATACTGTTACAGAAACTGGGCCAGCTGGTTTGGCTGCCGCAACAGAACTTGCTGCAAATTTTAAGCAGGCTGGTTTTCCTATGCGAAGGTTTAAAACCGGTACTCCTGCAAGGATGCTTCGTGACACACTTGACTATTCCAAAATGAAAGAACAAAAGGGCGATGATATAATTACTCGTTTTTCTTTTATGAATGAGGAAGAGGGTAGTGACATAGAGCAGATTTCTTGTTGGCTTTCATATACAAATGAGAAGACACATAAAATTATTCTTGATAATATCGAAAAATCCGCAATGTATTCCGGAAATATTGTCGGTGTAGGGCCTAGATACTGTCCGTCTATTGAGGATAAAATATCGCGATTTAAAGACAGAGAAAGACACCAATTATTTGTAGAACCTGAAGGTTTGAATACTGATTGGATGTATATTCAAGGTATGTCTTCAAGGCTTCCCGAAGATGTGCAACATGAATTCTATGCGACTATACCAGGACTAGAGAATGCGACTATTGTGAGTCCTGCTTATGCAATTGAATATGACTGCATAGATCCACTCTCTCTTAGACCAAGCCTTGAAAGTAAATATGTAAGAGGCTTATTCTGCGCAGGACAATTCAATGGAAGTTCTGGTTATGAGGAAGCTGCAGCTCAAGGCCTTATTGCTGGGATTAATTCTGTATGCTATGTTGAGGATAGAGAGGCTTTAGTTCTAGGTAGAGATAGTGCTTATATTGG
>JAAZHB010000040.1 GCA_012510935.1 Clostridiales bacterium | reverse complement strand
CATTCATAAGCTTGCTGTTGATGCTTGCAAGAAGTATGACCTTGGTTATGACCTAATTGCTGGTGCTAACATTGCTGGTTTCGAGAGAGTTGCAGAAGCTATGATGCTTCAGGGCATTGTATAAGAAATATTTTTTCTTACACTTATAATTAAACTAATACAAAAAACAGAGGCTTTCAGCCTCTGTTTTGTTATGTATTGATTCAAGTTAAGCTTTCTTGATGCTAGATGCTTGAGTTAATGGCAAAAAGATATAGCTGCGCTTCTTTGACCCTCTTCCCTGTTCCATTTTCAACCGCATTTGCATAAAGCTCCAATTGAGACTTGTATTCTTCTTGCAGCCTATTTACCTCGCTTTCAAAATCGGCACCCTCTCTTAAACGGTTAGTCTTGTAGTCTACGATTACCATCTCACCATCTTCTTCAAAGCAACAATCAATCACTCCTTGCAAAAGAACTTCGGTTCCATTGACTGTATACTTCATCGTGAAAGGCTTCTCTTTCTCAAGTGTCTCTCTAAGAGCAGCATTTATTACTCTCTGCCCTATTGGAGACTCAAAGAATTTCGCTACATGATCAAGATTAATCATTTCGGCAATTCTACCTTCGATTACCCCATTAGTTATAAGTGTTGCGAGCCTTTCGGTAATATATTCCATTGAGACCTTTCCGTCTTGAGCGGTCTTCTGAAAATCTAGGAACTCTAAGAGTCTATGGTAAGCCGTACCAACCAAAGATGAATCTGATGGTCCATCTTTCTTATATTGCACGATTCTTATCGGAGAAGCATACTTGTCAAAGTCAACATCTGGCATTTCTGCTTTGCCATTCTCCTTCATCAATTCTGATACAGAGAACTTCGCCTTAATATTAAGTGCCTCTTTGTCTGGATACTGGTATTCGAGACGCGATGCGACTTTCTTATATAAATCATTTTCTTTAGATTCAGCAGATTCGCTTCTGGCTTCAAAGAACTTCTGTGCCAGGCTTTGAGTTGTCCACGCATCAGTTTTCTCCAACGGCTTGCTGTGCAGTTTATTGAAAGGAGTCTCTAGTGTCTCATGAATAATTCTATAGAATGATTGTGGTCCATTGCCCGCAATTGCATCCTCTCTAGATTTACTAATTCCTGTTAAAATCAGCTTATTTCTTGCTCTTGTCATTGCAACATAAAGAACCCTTAGTTCCTCTGCAAGATAGTCTCTCTCCGCTTTGGCTTTGATTGCCTTTTGGATGAGAGTTTTCGTATAATATCTCTCGTTTGGTGAGACATAGTCTATTCCTAGTCCAAGTTTTGAGTCAAATGATAGCTTATTTGCATCAGACTTCAAGGAGACTCTAGAGCCAAGACCAGCAACTATAACGAACGGATACTCTAATCCTTTGCTCTTATGTATGGTCATTATCTTTACTAGATTATCCTCTTTGCCAGAGATTGCAACTTGACCATTCTTGACCTTCTTGGTTCTAAGAACTTCAACATAGTCAAGATAGGTACTTAGTGTCATAATTTGAGTCTCGCTTAACGCTGTCGCTCTATCAACCAAAGTCCTTAGATTTGCCT
>JAAZHB010000039.1 GCA_012510935.1 Clostridiales bacterium | reverse complement strand
TAATATTATTCTTCCGTTCTTTGGCGGAATTCCGGCAACAGCTGCAATCGCAAGAACAAGCGTAGCTATTAAGTCGGGAGCTCGCACAAGACTGACAGGAATTTTCCATGCGGCAGGGCTTCTAATATCAATGTTTGCTCTTGCACCGGTTATGTCACAAATTCCGTTGCCCGCTCTTGCAGGTGTCCTTATGGTTACAGCCTGGAGAATGAATGAGTGGGAAGCAATTAGATATATGTTCTCACACAAGTTTAAAGGCGCAATGCTAGAATTTGTAGCAACAATGGCAGCAACTATTATTTTCGAACTTACTGTTGCAATAATGGTTGGAGTTCTTATTGGCCTTGTATTTATGGTGTCAAGGCTTTCAATGATTGAAATTAATGTTGAGCCAGTTGACTTTACAAGAATGAATGACGGTAACAAGAAACTTGTTGATAGATACAGCAATGCTTGTGTAGTATATATAACGGGACCTATGATTTTTGCAAATACAGATGCAATTGAAGATATTGATGCTTCTGTTCAAGACTATGATACGATTATTTTCTCAATGAGAGGCGTTTCGAATATAGATATTTCATGCATCCAATCGTTTGGAGACCTAATTGGTGAATTGAGAAAAAGAAGCGCCGACGTGTCTGTAGCGGGTCTGAACACCTATGCTATGGAGATGATTAAAAGAAGTGAGCTCGACGAATATATTGGTAGTGAAAATATTTATTGGAGTGTAGAAGATGTTCTGCTAACACACAGACCTATGCCGGAGTAGTTTGAAAGAAAGGTAAAGCGATGGATGACTTTAAAGTAGACTTGCATATTCATACTTGTTTTTCTGATGGAGTTTTATCTCCTAAAGAAATAGTTGATAGATGGCAGATGGAAGGATATGACTTAATTGCAATAACCGATCATGACGGAGTTGAAGGTTCTATAGTTGCAACTAAATACAATAATGCAAAGAATCGTAAAATGTCTATTGAGAGAAGTATCAATAGCTTGGGTGGTCTTTTTAAAAAGAAATCATTATCGAACCAGTCTCAAAGTTATAAGCCTTTGAATATTATAGCGGGAATTGAGTTTGATTCTCACGATGAAGATAGCAAAGACCTACATATTCTAGGTTATGGAATTGATACAGACAGTGCAGAATTAAAAATTGCTCTTTCTGATATTAATATCATGAGAGCAAGAAGAAATGACATGATGCTTAAAGCTATTCAGGACCTCGGATATGATATATCAATCGAAGATCTTCTTGAAGAGACAGGCGATATGCAATTCATCGGTAAACCGATTTTTGCAAGAGTTCTTTTTCAGAAAGGTTATTTTGAATCGCCATATAAAGTTTTTGACGACTTGTTTGAGGTGAATGCGGACCTAAAAGCCCTTGTAAAGAAAACGCTAAGCACTGAAAGGGTGATTCGTACTATTCAATCTGCTGGAGGTGTTGCCATTATGGCACATCCTATGGAGCAAAGACGAGCTGATGAGACAAGAGAAGAATTTTATCCACGATTGAAAGCTATGTTAGATAAATTTGTAGGATTCGGAATTGATGGAATTGAATGCTATCATCCATCTGCTCGGGAAGATGACTCTCAATGGCTCAAGCAATATGCCGACGAAAGAGAATTACTATGTACAAGAGGCTCAGACTTCCATTCAGATGTAATTCGTAAATATAAACTAGATTAATTTGTATCGATTTAAACAAGGTGTATTAAGTCCGATTTTAATGCTGGTATTGTTTGATACTGAAATAATACTCTTCTATAATCTTTAGACAAAGTGAAATGGAGGAGATGACATGGCTGAATATCAAATAAGAACAATAGATTGTTACATTATTCCTAAGCAAGTATATTATATATGTCTATGGACGGTAAGGGATTGGGAGCGTTGCAAGAATATTATGCTGAATCCACAAGGTGAGAAGGTTAACATGACAGCAGAATACATTTGCAGATGCTTGGACAAGGCTATCTTGACTGTGCCGAAAGAATATAGAGATGGAATAATAAGTCAAATAGTATCTAGAGGTAAGGATTGCGCTGATGTTGCACATGAGAATACCTGGAAACGATGGAAGCAAGCATTCTTGTACGAACTTGCGGCAGAACTTGGTTTGGTATAGGTAGCTTGTTACAGAAACAAAATAGTGCAAAATGAGCACTTGCAAATATGTGCTGAAAGTAAAAGTTAATGGAGTTAATATAAATATGCAAGCAGATATCACTCCACCAACCATAACGCATCTGTTTGCACACACGTTTTATCTATTTATATTAAAACGGTCAGCACACACTTACTGAGCAGACGGCTAATGCCGTCTGTTTGGTGTTAACAAATAGTATGGAGGATAGTATGGCTTTTGAAGAAAAGACAATTGACAGTAAGATAGTTTATGAAGGCCCAATTTTCGATATTCGTAAATACGAAGTGGAGACTGTCGCTGGAATAGGATACAGAGACGTGCTTGAACATAATGGCGGATCTGTAATCATGCCTATTAAAGATGATGGCAAGATTGTTCTTGTTAAACAATATAGAAAGCCCCTTGAGGCGGAAGTTTTAGAACTTCCTGCAGGCAAGATTGATGAAGGCGAAGAGCCTCTTGTTGCAGCAATAAGAGAGCTTAAGGAAGAGACAGGCTACACTGCTAATTCAATGGAGCATCTCATTAGCTTTACTCCAACCTGTGGATATTCTGGTGAACGACTACATATCTACTATTGCAAGGGACTTACTCCAGGGGAGACAAATTTTGACGAGACTGAAGATTTGGACATAGTAGAATATTCTGTGAATGAGCTTATTGAGATGATAAAGTCAGGGATAATTCACGATAGTAAGACGATTATTGGCATTCTCTATGCAAGGCTTCAAGGAATAATTTAGGATTTTTGTATAAATACTGTTTACATATAAACGTTATGCATATATTATTTTGGTAATAGGTATTTTCACAAAAAGCTGGAGATTAAAATGAAAGAATATCTTGAATACTTAAAGAATGAAAAGCATAAGTCAGCAAATACTCTTATTGCGTATGAGAGAGATATTAAAGCGCTTCAAAAGTTTCTAGATAATCGTAATAAACGTGATGTTGCAGAATGCACAGAGACAGATGCAGTTGCTTTTGTTATTGAACTTTCAAATCTGAACAAATCTAGACCGACAATTGTAAGAATGATTTCTTCTAATCGTAGATTCTTTGAATATGAGATTCTTAAAGGCAGAAGAACTGATAACCCGTTTGCCAAAGTTAAGTCGGCCAAGGTGGATAAAAGGCAGATAGACTTCCTGACAATTGAAGAAGTATTCAAGCTACTTGAGCTACCAGGAACAGACCGGAAGGGAATACGAGATAGAGCATTATTGGAGTTTATGTATGGGACAGGAGCTAGAGTGACTGAACTAACAAGGCTCAAGGTTTCGGATATCAATCTTAGGATGAATTTTGCAACATTGAAGGATGTAGATGCGGAAAGCAGAATTGTTCCAATTGGAAGTTATGCTCATGACGCGTTACTTGATTATTTTGATAACGCATATGCAAGCTATAATAAAGGGCTTCCAGAACCTAACGATCCTCTTTTCCTTAGTCAAAGAGGGACATCAATTACAAGGCAAGGTGTATGGAAAATTCTTAAAGAATATGGGGAACAGATAGGCTTGGGCGATAGAATGACACCACAGATTCTTAGGGATTCATTCGCAGTTCATATATTGCAAAACGGAGGAGACCTTAAGACACTGCAAGAACTGATGGGGTTTGAGAATATGACTGTTGGTATAGCTTATCTTTCGGTTACAAATATCAGGGTGAAGGATGTATATACAAGGACTCATCCAAGAGCGTAATCCAAGAACAACCCGAGAACAATCCAATAGTGCAACCAGAGAAAAATCCAATAGCGTAATCTGAGAGCAATCCAAGAGTGCAATAAAAAAGGCTTGTTTTTATTAATTTGTTATAGTATAATTCATAAGGTTATTACGGACGTTCCTCTGGGGATAATTCAGATATATTAGGGGAACCAAGAACGTCTTTGATGGAAGGAGGAATAACATAATGAACATTTTAGATCAGATCACAAATGACTTTAAGAAGGAAGACATTCCTGCATTCGGAGTTGGTGATACAGTAAGAGTACATGTTAAGATTGTCGAGGGACAGAGAGAAAGAATCCAGATATTCGAGGGATACGTACTCAAGAAGCAGCACGGTGGAGTTAATGAGACTTTCACTGTAAGAAAGCTTTCGCATGGTGTTGGAGTTGAGAAGACTTTCCCACTACATTCACCAAGAATCGAAAAGATTGAACTAGTTAAGAAGGGCAAGGTTAGAAGAGCGAAGCTCAACTACATGCGTGAGAGAACTGGTAAGGCTGCTAGAATTAAGCAGGCGTAAGCTTAGAACAAGACATGAGATGCATACCTGGAGCAAATGCCAAGGTATGCATTTTGTTTTTAGGAGATATTAGAGGAGAAGCTATGGGAATTGAAAATATTAACTGGTATCCAGGACATATGAAGAAAACCAGAGAACTAATTCAAAGCAACCTCAAGATGGTTGATGTAGTTGTGGAGATTATAGACAGTAGAATTCCTATGTCTAGCCGAAATCCCATTATTGATGAATTAATTGCTGGAAAAAGAAGAAT
>JAAZHB010000038.1 GCA_012510935.1 Clostridiales bacterium | reverse complement strand
TAAAATGAAATTCCTTTTGTACTTAGATTCAGAAATTCGTGCTAGGAGTCGTTCTAGCATATAGTTTTGCATAATAAGTTGTGCACTTACTTTCTTTTCTACAGCTTGTTTTTTAATGAAAGCTTTTAACTGTGTTGGGTTGGATGTTTTCATAATAAAATCTCCATATATTTATTTACTTTTTTCTCAACTTTTAATATTTTTGCGTATTCTTTGAGTTTAAATATATTTCTATTTTTATCGGCGAAGTATTTTTTCATTGCACTATTGACCAGCTCAATATCAAAGTCTTTTTCTCCACGCAGGATATCGCATAAACTTTTTTCCAAATCATAGGCTCTAATGGGATGCCCAGCAGGAGATTCTAAAGTAATAACTCCTAAGGTGTAGATTTTTTTGACTGCAAACTTTTCAATAATTGGAGCATCTTTCGGGTTGGCATTATGATATCCTTGCGGAAATGTTAACTCGAAAGAGAAAGGTGTTCTATCTGTATATCCGTGGAGAAACAGTGCTGTGCCATGAGAGTATATTCCTTTAGAGTATCGGTATTGTGTTAGTAACCATTCATCTTCCCATGCATCAGGAAGAAGATAGATGCCTCTAGCAGCCTTACTTATTAAATTCTTTTCTACCATTTCAGTTAATACTCTTCTTGGAATTCCATGATTTGTAACTTCAGTGGCAGTAATGATGCCTTTATTAGCTTCTCCGATTTTCAAAATTGAATTCATATTGCTCATTAGAATCACCCTTTCTGTACTAATATACTTTAGATTGTATCATATTATAGTATATAAGTATAGTCAGTGATTTTAACCATACCATTATGTAAACGACACCTCTTACATTCTATTTTGATTTGTTATTGATTGGCGTTCTTTAACGCTTTGCGTCTTTCTTTGTAATCTGGCAAAACATTCTCAACAATTTGCCAGAATGCAGGTGAATGATTCATTTCAATTCTATGCGCTAATTCATGAACCACGACATATTCTAGAACCTCTCGTGGCATCATTACAATTTTCCAATTAAAGTTCAAATTTCCTTTGGATGAGCAACTTCCCCACCTTGTCTTCTGCTCACGAATGGTTATTCTGCCATAAGTCACGCCCATCATCTTAGCATAATATTCTACTAAGATCGGAATGATTCTCTTAGCTTCCCGATTTCCTTCTTCACGCATTTGGGGCGTAATCTGAATTTTGTCGGAGGCTCTTTTGATTGCTGCGTCCCTTGCCTCAATAATTTTGGAGTAGTTATCAAGAAGAAAACCTTCAATTGTTTTCATGCTGCATCTTTGCGGTGCTCTAACCACAATCTTACCGTCTTCCTTAATTTGCACTGCCAACGTCTGGCGAGATGAACGCACAATCGTATAGGCAAGTTCTAGCCTAGGGCTTAGCTTATATACGATTCCGTCGTCTTTGGCGCTCGCCACTTTCTTATAACCTTTCGAAGGTGATGTTTTCTTTGCCTGTGATTTTGCTGATTTAAGGAAATTCATCATACGCGCCTCAGGATTTTTAGGATTATTGTCGCTGCAAAGCCGATGGCTATACCGGAAATCATGCCGCTAAAAATCAGCACCGGGAAATATGCGAAAATTCTTGAGTCCTCGATTATGAATGCGGCGATTATGATTTGCCCGAGGTTATGAAGGACTCCGCCAGCCATGCTGACACCTACTATCGAGAATAGGTCGGTTTTCTTGAGGGCTATCATTCCAATGAGGCTGACGGTTGCTCCCGCTAGTGAGTATACTGCGCCAAAAAGGCCATTAAACAGCAGCCCGGCGATAATGATTCGGATGACGCTTACGGCCGCTGCTTCGCGCCAGCTGTATTTGTACAATGCAATAATTGTAACAATATTAGCAATGCCTAATTTTATACCCGGAATACCAGGATTATATGGTATAATTGCTTCTACATATGAAAAGATTAATGCAAGGGTGACCATTAGTGCTATACTTGCGACATGATGTGCGGGATTTCTTTTCTTTGTGTCTGTATTAGCTTGAAATTGAGTCATACTTTTGGTCCCCCTTTCCTTCTATTTTGACGAGCACTTTGTTAGGAAGACAGATTATACTCTCACCAGTAGATTTTATTGCGTGATGCTTCACGCAAACCTGGTTATGACAGCTTGCGCTCGTCATTGTTACGCTTCCATCCTTGATGGTTACAATATTATATTTGGAATTGCTCTCGTCGGAACTGTTTTCAGATTCATAATCCTTTGGGATTGTAATAGTTCTGTCTTCTGCGAGCGAATATTTACCATAGAGCTCACCGTCTTTCTCAATAATTACGGTATCTCCAGAGGTTTGGGATAGCACAACATAGGCTGATGAAGCCAGCCCTAAGACAACTATAATTATTAGTAGTACGATATCTGCTTTACGTATGAAGCCCTTTAGCATTCGGCCTCCTTTTAATTGTAGATTCCCCGAATGGGGTATTTTAATGAAATTCAGTCCCCATGCAAGGGGCATAAATTCTAGTTATTATTTTACCGCGAAAGGATCTATTACCAAAATGAAAATCGGGAAATTTTCTAAAATATTCTGTCTATTCTCGTTATGCGGTCTTTGTATTATAACACAGACGGCTTGCAGTAAGACAGATACTCCTGTGTCCAAAAGTGACTATCTTCTGGATACTTCTTGTAACATCTCAATATATGAAATGAAGGTTGACGGAAAGACTGTATCTGCGTCCGGCCTTGATGAAGACGAAGTTACGAAGGTTATTGATGAAGCCTATGATGAATGTAGGAGACTTGAGAATCTTCTTTCCAAGACAATAGAGAGCTCTGATGTTGCAAGAATTAACTCCGCCGGCGGTGCGGAAGTTGAGGTTAGTCCTGATACGGCGGATGTCATATCTTTGGGGCTTAAATACTCAGAGCTTTCCGATGGGGCTTTTGATATTACAATTGGTCCTGTTACTGACCTCTGGGACTTTCATTCAGATGATCCAAAGCTACCAGATGATGCCGCTTTGGCTGAAGCGCTGACCCATGTCAGCTACGGCTTAGTTTCACTGGATTGGAGCGGGGATATGGCTGACAATGGGCGCGTTCAGCTTGCCGATGGGGCCGCCCGCATTGATCTTGGCGGAATTGCGAAGGGGTACATTGGGGACCGGGCGGCCGACTGCCTTGAGGCCGCTGGCGTAACTTCGGCGATTGTGAACCTGGGCGGCAATGTGATTGCAGTCGGCGGCAAGCCGAACGCGGACGGCTTCACGATTGGGGTTGAGAAGCCGTTCAGCGATTCTTC
>JAAZHB010000037.1 GCA_012510935.1 Clostridiales bacterium | reverse complement strand
TATATAGTGTAATCTATTAATTATATATATTATCTAATAATAATTAATTTTCAACTCCAAGCTGTCTTTTGATTGCTGTAATATCATCGCCTAAATCATTACTATATTTAAGTTCTTCTTCTATTTTATCAACTGCATGAATAACAGTCGCATAATGCCTTCCACCAAATAGTTTACCAATCTTAGGAAGCGATAAATCAGTCATACTTCTACAAAGATACATTGCTACCTGTCTAGGATAGGCAAGTTCGGCCGTCCGCTTCTTTGAATCCATGTCATTAACAGTAATATTGTAGTGTGTCGCAACAATATGTCGAATTCTTTCTGGAACCACAGCCTGAGCATTATCGGAAATTATATCCTTTAATACAGTTTTTGCATAATCAACAGTAACTTTCTCTCCTAATAATTGAGAAAAACCAACTACTCTGTTGAAGGCGCCTTCTAGTTCTCTAATATTATCTTTAATCTGTTCTGCTATCAGACTGCATACATTAATTAAATCTTCATCAATTGCCAATTCTTTCTTTACTGCAAGCTTACGAAGTATAGCTACTCTAGTTTCATAGTCTGGGGACTGAATATCTGCAATCATATTCCAGTTAAATCTGGTTCTTAATCGTTCATCAATTCCCGAAAGATTATTAGGTGGACAATCTGATGTAATAACAATTTGCTTATTTGTATTATATAGAGCTTCAAATGTATGGAAAAATTCTTCTTGAGTCTGATCTTTTCCTTCCAAAAATTGTATATCGTCTATTAGAAGTACATCGACTTTGCGATATTTATTCTGAAACTTTGACATTTTACCTTCTGAAAGTGCTTTAATAAATTCGTCAAGAAACATCTCAGAAGATACATAAAGAACTTTTGCTGAAGGATTAGTTTGACCAATGTGAACACCTATGGCTTGCATTAGGTGAGTTTTACCAAGACCACTTCCTCCATATAAAAAGAAAGGATTGAAAACTTCGCCTGGAGATTCTGCGACTGCAACAGATGCTGCATGTGCATACTTATTACAAGAACCCACAACAAAATCGCTAAAGTTGTATTTAGGATTGAAAAGTTTCTCATTTCTAAAATCTTTATTTAGCTTAATTTCTCCAATACTATTAGTATTGCCTTGTTCTTCAAATTCACTCTTTTCCTTAACTATAACTTTATATTGCTTTTCAGGTGAAGAGTCAGAAATAATATTATTAAAAGTCTTGCACATCATTGGCTCATAAAGCTTCTTAATCTGCATCACTTGTATATTATTTTCTGTTGCAATATAAACTATGCCCATCTCCTGGTCTACTTTATGTAGAACTAGGGGTTTGAACCAAGTTTCAAATGCAATTTCAGTTACATTGGCTTTCATAGTCTCAAGAAAGCCTTCCCACATCTTGTTATTGTCCAAAATCAGTCTCCTTATCGTTATCAACACATTTTACACAATTTTATCCACATGTTCAAATAACAAAAAAGGCTTATTCTTAACTTATTTACCATTACAAAAAAATAGTTATGCACATATTGTTGATAATTTTGTTAATATCTTATAGCAAACACTATATCTTGTGTATAAGTTATTTTTTGAATTATTTATATAGTTTTTTTATATTGAATAGATGCCATGCATGGCTTTACATTTGACATTTAATGACCTCATATATATAATAGTAAGGCTAATGTGTCCTTGGAATTTAGAAGACACATTTTATTTATTATTAATTTAAAACTACCATATTAGGTGGAAGGAGTAAACAACGATGAAAAGAACATATCAGCCTAAGAAGAGACAGCGTCTTAAGGAACACGGATTTAGAAAGAGAATGTCTACTGCAAATGGCAGAAAAGTACTTAAGAGAAGAAGAACAAGAGGCAGAAAGAGCCTGACTGCATAGCAGTAAATAAATCTGTAGGATGAAAGATAATAGCGAATTCATACTAAGGAATCAGAATCGTTTCAATACGGTGTATAAAAAAGGAAATTCAAAGGGTAGCAGACTGCTAGTTGTTCTTTATAAAAAGAATGGACTTCCTTATTCTAGAGTTGCTTATGTTTCTAGCAAGAAGGTTGGAAACAGTGTAGAGCGTAATCGTTCTAGAAGACTCATGAAAGAATCATACAGAAATATTGGAAGAGAAATAATGTCAGGATATGACATTATATTTGTTGCAAGAAATTCAATAAATGGAACTAAGTGTGATGAAGTTAAAAAGTGTATGTTCGGAGTTTTAAGAGCATGCGATTTATTTAAAACTAACAGATGAAGCTATGAAGTATATTAGTAAATTTTTTAAAAATTTTATGATTATCTTAATAAGAGGATATCAAATGTTTATATCTCCTTTATTTCCTGCAACCTGTAGGTTTTATCCTACTTGTAGCACCTATTTTATTCAGGCACTTGAGAAGTATGGTCCTATTAAGGGAACATATTTGGGAATAAGGAGAATACTAAGATGCCATCCAGGGAACCCTGGTGGCTATGATCCTCTGCCTTAAGATTTCAGTAAGGAGTAATGATGGGTATAATTGCTAAACCCCTTGGTTACATGCTCTACTGGATTTATAACCTTGTAGGCAATTACGGTCTATCTCTTATTGTACTTACAGTTCTTGTAAAATGTTTTTTATACCCATTGTATAGAAAGCAAATCAAGTCAACTGCAGGAATGTCAGAGATTGCTGAGAAGTCTAAGGAAATCCAGGACAGGTACGCTCACGATAAGGAAAAGCAGAGTGAGGCTATGGCAGAGCTATATGCAAAGGAGAATTTCAACCCAATGAGCGGTTGTCTTCCAATGCTTATTCAGATGCCAATTATTATGGGTCTATTTGCTTTGCTTAGAAATCCTATGCAATATCTGCCGGAGTCTACACTTTCAACAATGGTTTTTGCGGTACATGAGCCATTCCTTTGGATCGATGACCTATCGCAGCCTGATAAGTGGATTCTTCCTATTTTGACAGGTATTAGTACATACTTTGCTTTTTCAATGAATGATGCAATGATGGCTTCATCTGCTGGAGCAGGTGCTGACAGCATGAAGTCTATGAATGTTATTATGAAATATTTCTTCCCAATTTCATTGCTTTGGTTCTCAAGATCATATCCTGCTGGACTTGCAATCTATTGGGCTGGCGGTCAGTTCCTCCAGATTTTCTTCAATATTCATATTAGAAAACTTCGTAAAGAATTGAATGAGCAGAAGGAACATAGAGATCTTGTCAAGCGTGCAGAGAAAGAGCTTGTAAAGAAGAAGAGAGCCAGAGTGGCTAAAGTGAAAGGAAATCAGTAACTATTATGAAGTCTTCAGTAAAATGGGGAATTGATGTAGATACTGCTGTTAATTTAGCTCTTAAGGAACTTAAGCTAGATAGAGATGAAGTTGAAATTGAGGTACTTGAAGAGTCTCAAAGTGGATTCCTTGGTATTGGCTCAAAGCTTGCAAAGGTTAGAGTCAGCGAGAAAGGCAAAGAAGCTGCTGCGACAACAAGAACTTCTGAAAAGAGCATAAAGAGCAAATCTACATTTGATGATATCGATGCTATTCTTGCAAGTCTTCCTGAGAATGCTACACATGAACTTCCTGATGATGTCAGAGAAGAGTATAGCAAGTTTGAGGAAGAAGAGCGTCAAGACGACCAGGCAAGAGAGAAAGCTAGAAAACACGATAATAAAAAGAATAGAAATTCTAATCCTAAGAATTCTCATTATAATTCAAGAAAGACACCGCACAAGCATCAGCATATAGAACTTGACATGGAAGATATTCTTCTATCAGAAATCAAGATGCTTGAGTCAGTTGAATCTCACCCTATTAAGGATTTCTTAACAGAAATCGCCGAGAATATGGGCATAGATCTTTCATTCGATGTTAAGACAGGCGATGAGATGGTTTATGTTGAGATTACAGGCAAGGATACCGGTACTATTATCGGTAAAAGAGGACAAACTTTGGACGCAGTTCAATGTCTTTCAAGCTACGTTGTTAACAAGAATGGCGGAAAGTATCAGAGGGTCATTCTTGATGCAGAGAACTATAGACTAAAGAGAGAGAAAACTCTTGTAAACCTTGCAAACAGACTAGCTTCAAAGGTCGAGAGAACTTCTAAGAGTGTGACTCTTGAGCCAATGAATCCATACGAGAGAAAGGTTATCCATTCAACTCTTCAGAACCATCCTAAGGTTCAGACAAGAAGTGAGGGAAAGGATCCTTATAGAAAAGTCGTAATCGAGCTTAGATAAAATCAAAATTAATTCATAAATCGGCGCATTAGTGCCGATTTTTTTTCTAAAAAAATGTATAATTAAATATCTATAGATAATGAAAGTTTATTGATTGAACTTTTAAGTTATATTTTTATTGTTATACAGAAAAAAAGGGTAATAAAAATGAGCGATACAATTGCAGCAATTTCGACAGCTCTTGGAGAGGGCGGAATCGGTATAGTAAGAATAAGCGGACCTCGAAGCCTTGAAATTATGAGAGAGATTCTCGCAGAATGTCCTGAAATCGTAAAGCCAAGATATGCGTATTTTGGCCATATTGTTGCGGATAATTCTGAACTTATTGACGAAGCGATTTTTCTATATATGATAGGTCCGGCATCTTACACTGGTGAGGATATGCTTGAAATACAAGCTCATGGAAGCAATGTGTC
>JAAZHB010000036.1 GCA_012510935.1 Clostridiales bacterium | reverse complement strand
TGTTTTATTCACTATATAAGAGACGGATGTTCACGCTCACAATGCTTGGCTCTAAGGTCGGATGCTATGCACTTGCCGGAGTTCTTTCTGCGTTTATTTTCTCAGTAACTATACCGGCGGGAGAAAGGCTTCTGGCAAAACATGCTTGGTTTGCCAACGAAACTACTCTGGTTATTGCAGTTTTCTTCCTAGCATTTACTACAATTCTGTATAGCTTGCTTAAGAAGTTTATAGATGTACTTTTTATTAAGAATGAAATAGCAAAGACGGATATGATTAAAGATTTCAGCGCCAAGGTGTCGCAGAGCCTTGATATTAAGGAAATACTTGAGCTCATGTCAAATGTGATATATGAAGCGATTGATGTTGATAAAGTATATGTATTCATTAAGTCGAAGGAGGGCTCACGATATGAAATGGGGTATAGTCGCAGCATTTTAGATAATAAAAATGCATATTTTACATGCGATAACCCAGTGATAGGCTACATGTCTGATAACGACGGATGTGTCTTGATGGAAGAGTTCAAATGTGTTATGGCATATAAGTCGATGTGGGAGACTGAGAAAAAGCAGCTTTCAGCTTTCGGAATAGAATGCTTTGCGCCGTTAAAGGATGAAGAAGGACTCGTCGGGTTTGTTGCAGTTTCTGGGAAAGGTAAACAGAAAAGCTTCGAGTATGAGGCGGTATCGTTTCTTGAGTCTGTTACATCGGTGGCATCAATAGCTGTCAAAAACTCGAGACTTTTTGAGAAGGTGTGTAACGAATCGAGGACAGATAATCTCACAGGACTTTATAACAGAAATTACTTCTTCCAATTGTTAGATAATGAGGGAGCTAAAGGGTCAGATAAACCGCTTGCACTTATTCTTTTGGATATAGATGATTTTAAGCTATATAATCAGCTTTATGGAATACGCGAGGGAGATATCGCACTCCGTAGGATTGCGGAGACAATAAAGGCAAGCGTGGGTGATAGCGGATATGTTACGAGATCGAATAGCAAAGAGTTTGGAATAATATTGCCCGGATATGATATGCTCAAGGCTAGAGATTTGGCGGAGAATATTCGCAAACAGATAATGAATATGAACAAGAGCGACAGTGATTATGTAATGAAAATTCTGACTGTCAGCGGAGGTGTCTGCGCTATTCCATACGCAGCGAGCAATATTAAGGAACTTGTGAACAATGCAGATATGGCAGTTTTCCAGATGAAGCGAAAAGGGAAGAATGGAATAATGCTTTCATCAGGGTTGATGATAAACTCTGATGGCGAAGGCTTGCAAGAGCAACCAGAGCAGCGCCAGGAAATATATTCAGAATATGCATCAACTATATTTGCATTAACTGCAACTATTGATACAAAGGATCACTATACTTTCAATCATTCAAAGAATGTAGCATATTATGCTGCTGAACTAGGGTATGCTTGCGGCATGAATGATGACTCTGTAGAGATGCTTAAAGAAGCCGGACTGCTTCATGATATCGGCAAGATTGGCATTCCAGAGAACATACTTAACAAGCCTGGAAAGCTGACCTCAGAAGAATATGATATTATGAAAGGCCATGTAGAGAACTCTGTTGGAATCATAAGATATCTACCTTCTCTTGATTATGTTATTCCCGCCGTAATTGGTCATCATGAAAGATATGATGGAACGGGATATCCAAGACAAATTGCGGGTAAGGACATACCGCTATCCGCGAGGATTCTTTGCGTCGCGGATTCATTTGATGCAATGATATCAAAGCGCACTTACAAGAAGGAAGCTATGAGTGTAGAGATGGCTTTGAAGGAGATATCTAATCAGGCTGGGTATCAATTTGATCCTGAACTGGCACAACTCTTTATCTCGCTTGTGGAAGATGGCAAAATTAATATCTCATAATATATTACACAGCTCTGTTTAAATAAACAGAGCTTTTGTAATTTTTGTGTTGTTGATGTGTTAGAATTAGATTTAAATTTATAGTTGGTATAACTTGGGGGGAATAGATGAAGGATTTAGTTGCAAACAATTATTTAATATTTGCAAGTTTAATCGGTTTGCTAGTTTTAATGCAATTTGATAGAACTCTTAGTCGAAATAAAATACAGCTTCTTAAGACGATTTCTATTACGATTATATGCATACTAATATTTGAGATTCTTGATGCTTATTACAGCGGTTTTGACCATTTGGTTATTGGAAGAGTAATAACTTCTGCCGCTGGATATATTCTGCGACCTTTCGTAATATTGCTCTTTATTGCAATTGTTAATCGAAGGAAGAAGACTAGCAAGATATTATATGGGATGCTGCTTGTAGAAGCACTAATAGTAGTGACAAGCCAATTCACACATCTTGGAGTATATTTTGATGCGGAAAATTATTTCCATAGGGGGCCTCTCGGACTATTGCCGCTTGTGCTCAGTTTAGTATATATGGTTATTATGGTAGTATGCAGTATTTCAAATCAGATTAAGGTTGATATGGTAGAGACCATTGCTATCTCATACATGGAGCTAATGTGCATAAGCGCAACCTTGCTTGAAAGCTTTCGGGGATACAAATTCTTGCTAATAAATGCTATGTCTTTTTCGGTTATTTTGTATTATACATATCTGAATGTTCAGCTAAATAAGCACGATGAGCTCACAGGTGTACTGAATAGAAGAAGTTTTTTCTATGAGGTTGAATATAAGAAAAACACGACAATGGCGATAATTTCTTGTGACATGAATAGTCTTAAGAGGATTAATGACGAGCAGGGACATACAGCTGGAGATCAAGCAATCTGCGCAATGTCGGAAGCAATATGCGCAGCGAAAGAGAAGGGCTTTAAGGTTTATCGTGTCGGCGGTGATGAATTCGTAATTATCGGATTTAAGAAAACGGCACAGCAGGTTGAGCGTTACATAAGAAGAGCAAATAGGAACATGGAGAAGACTCCATTCACAGCGGCGTTTGGATATGCCATATACCAGCCTGGCGACAATTTTGAAAGAATATATAGTCTTTCTGATAAAATGATGTATGAGAATAAGCGTAAGGTAAAAGACTATCGAGGCTAAATGGGCAAACTAAATTAGATAGATTCACTAAAATGAAACAACGGAAATCAGGGCAATTTGCTCTGATTTTTTTGCTAGAGCGATATATTTTGCAATCCAAGGATGTATAATGGAAAATAGCAACCAGTGGTTGACAAATTTCAAGCTGGAAACGATAGAATGTAAAGCGTGACGCATGCTATGATTTTGTCATAAATCGAACTGGGAGGTATGAAGAAAATGATTTTAGCAGATAAGATAATAAACTTAAGAAAAAGAAATGGAATGTCGCAGGAGGAACTTGCAGAGGAAATAGGCGTATCCAGACAGGCCATTTCCAAATGGGAAAGTGGCGGGTCGATACCTGATCTTGACAGAATAATCAAAATGAGCGAGGTCTTTGGGGTAAGCACAGACTTTCTGCTTAAGGATGAAATAGAAGATCCGAGTCTATGTCCCGGACAAGACAATGCAGATGTAGAGAAGAACAGCATTTCTGCAGAGGTGGCAAATGAGTATATGGATGTTTCCGAAGAAATCTCGAACAGACTGTCTTTAGCTGTGCAAGCACTTGTCCTTTCGCCTGTATGCCTATTGCTTCTAGGAGGACTTTCAGAGAGAAAGAATATTTCAGTTACTGAGGATATGGCCGGAGGTCTTGGTGTTGCTATACTTCTCATTATTGTTGCTATCTCCGTTGCAGTAATAATTGGAATAGGCATGAAACTTAAAAAGTTTGAATACTTGAAGAAGGAAAGCTTAGTTCTACAATATGGAGTAGAAGGAATAGTAAAGAAAAGAGAGAATGCGTTTAGTGATAAATTGTCCAGAGGCATAGTTGCTGGAGTTGTATTGTGCATTCTAGGCGTGGTGCCACTAATGTTGACAGCAATTTGGAATAACGACTTATTAGCTATTTGCTCGGTCGATATCCTTCTCATCTTTATGTCCTTCGGAGTTCGCTCGTTTGTTAAAGTTGGAGCCGTTCAAGAGAGCTACAAGGTATTATTGCAAAAGGAGGAATTCACTAAAGAAGGCAAGATTGTGTCAGAGAAGCTTAAGCTTTTTCCGGAAATCTATTGGTGCAGCTGCGTAGCGATTTTTCTTGCAATAAGCTTTATCTATGACGCGTGGGGCAGATCGTGGATTGTATTTGCCGTAGGTGGTGTTCTATTTGTGGCAATCAGAGGGCTACTGGTAATATTCATAAAGAATTCAAATAAATAAGAGAATTGCGAAATCCAAG
>JAAZHB010000257.1 GCA_012510935.1 Clostridiales bacterium | reverse complement strand
TTGCCAAGGTAAGAAAAGGAGAAGTAAGAATTTTACTTGGATCGACTCAAAAGATGGGCTCAGGTACAAATGTACAAAACAAACTAATTGCCTTACATGACCTCGATGTCCCTTGGCGACCTGCTGATGTAGGACGGATTTTGCGGACATTCAAAATAAAAAAGAATGTGGAGGTAACAGACAATGGCAAAATCATTATTTGAGGAACTGGGCGGCAAATACGAAAGGCAAGGGGATTATTTGATACCGTGCTTAACTGTACCCGCCGAAGAAGAACAGGCAATAGGCATCTGGGGGCAACGGCATTTAGATTATCTAAAACAGTACCGTAAAGTTACATACACCAATCTTCTTACAAGCGGCAGGCTAAACGCCTACCTTGCCGACATCAACAGACAGGCACAGGAACGCTTTGAAAGGCTCATAGAGGGTATGAAACAGGCACAGGGCATAACGGAACAGCTAAAGGCAGAAAACGCCTTAGAATGGACAGGATGCCTCAATAACATAAGGGCTTGTGCGAGGGAGATTGTGGAAAAGGAAATTATTTTTGCATAAACAGATGATTAGTGGCAGGGGGAAATCCTGCCGCTTTTTCTGCTTTAGTTTGTCAGCTTGACAAATAAAGGGTTAAGGAATATAATTAGATTCAGTATTATACAAGGAGTTAATAAATATGCGGCAAGGTATTCTTAAATAAACTGTCAATTTGATAGTGGGAACAAAAAGTAGCAGTCCCGTTTCACTTTTAATATGGGGCTTAGTTTTTTGTACCCAGTTTAAGAATACTTTTATCATGTAATTTTATATGCCCGAAAACATATAAGTGTTTTGGGGCTATTGGAGTTATTTACCCAGTGATAGGAGTATTTATCACTGGGTATTTTTATGCCCTTTTTTGGGTGTTGATAGGAGGAAAATCACATGAAAATAATTAACTTAGGCATTCTGGCTCACGTTGACGCAGGAAAGACAACATTAACGGAAAGTTTATTGTATACCAGTGGTGCAATTGCAGAACTAGGGAGCGTAGATGAAGGCACAACAAGGACAGATACAATGAATTTGGAGCGTCAAAGGGGAATCACTATCCAGACAGCAGTGACATCTTTTCAGTGGGAGGATGTAAAAGTCAACATTATAGATACGCCAGGCCATATGGATTTTTTGGCGGAAGTATACCGTTCTTTATCCGTATTAGACGGAGCAGTATTATTAGTTTCTGCAAAGGATGGCATACAGGCACAGACCCGTATACTGTTTCATGCACTACAGATAATGAAGATTCCGACAATTTTTTTCATCAATAAAATTGACCAAGAGGGGATTGATTTGCCAATGGTATATCGGGAAATGAAAGCAAAGCTTTCTTCGGAAATTATAGTGAAGCAAAAGGTTGGGCAGCATCCCCATATAAATGTAACGGACAATGACGATATGGAACAGTGGGATGCGGTAATTATGGGAAACGATGAACTATTAGAGAAATATATGTCAGGGAAACCGTTTAAAATGTCAGAACTGGAACAGGAAGAAAACAGGAGATTCCAAAACGGAACGTTATTTCCCGTTTATCACGGAAGCGCTAAAAACAATCTGGGGATTCGGCAGCTTATAGAAGTGATTGCCAGTAAATTTTATTCATCAACGCCTGAAGGTCAATCTGAATTATGCGGGCAGGTTTTTAAGATTGAATATTCAGAGAAAAGGCGGCGTTTTGTTTATGTGCGTATATATAGCGGAACATTGCATTTGAGGGATGTTATTAGAATATCTGAAAAAGAGAAAATAAAAATCACAGAGATGTATGTTCCGACAAACGGTGAATTATATTCATCCGATACAGCCTGCTCTGGTGATATTGTAATTTTACCAAATGATGTTTTGCAGCTAAACAGTATTTTGGGGAACGAAATACTGTTGCCGCAGAGAAAATTTATTGAAAATCCTCTCCCTATGCTCCAAACAACGATTGCAGTAAAGAAATCTGAACAGCGGGAAATATTGCTTGGGGCACTTACAGAAATTTCAGATGGCGACCCTCTTTTAAAATATTATGTGGATACTACAACGCATGAGATTATACTTTCTTTTTTGGGGAAAGTGCAGATGGAAGTCATTTGTGCCATCCTTGAGGAAAAATATCATGTGGAGGCAGAAATAAAAGAGCCTACTGTTATATATATGGAAAGACCGCTTAGAAAAGCAGAATATACCATCCACATAGAAGTCCCGCCAAATCCTTTCTGGGCTTCTGTCGGGTTGTCCATAGAGCCGCTCCCTATTGGAAGCGGAGTGCAGTATGAAAGCAGAGTTTCACTTGGATATTTAAATCAATCGTTCCAAAATGCGGTTATGGAGGGGGTTCTTTATGGCTGCGAGCAGGGGCTGTATGGATGGAAAGTGACAGACTGTAAAATCTGTTTTGAATATGGATTGTATTATAGTCCTGTAAGTACCCCCGCAGACTTTCGGCTGCTTTCCCCTATCGTATTGGAGCAGGCTTTAAAAAAAGCAGGGACAGAACTATTAGAGCCATATCTCCACTTTGAAATTTATGCACCGCAGGAATATCTCTCACGGGCGTATCATGATGCTCCAAGGTATTGTGCAGATATTGTAAGTACTCAGATAAAGAATGACGAGGTCATTCTGAAAGGAGAAATCCCTGCTAGATGTATTCAAGAATACAGGAACGATTTAACTTATTTCACAAATGGGCAGGGAGTCTGCTTGACAGAGTTAAAAGGATACCAGCCAGCTATTGGTAAATTTATTTGCCAACCCCGCCGCCCGAATAGCCGTATAGATAAGGTTCGGCATATGTTCCACAAGTTAGCTTAACAGCTTGCAAAAGTCATATAAAATGAGATTTGAAAGGATTAGAGACTAATTATGATGAAATGCGAATGGATATTGTGTCCTGTTTGTGGGAGCAAAACCCGTAATAAAATTAGGAAGGACACTGTTTTGGAGAATTATCCCCTTTATTGTCCAAAATGCAGACAAGAAAGATTGATTAAAGTTGACAACTTGAAGATAACTGTCATCAAAGAGCCAGACGCTTAAGACGCAGAGCCGATGAAATTGTGGAACAATTCACGAATCATCGGCTCTTTTTGTTTCGTATTTGAAAGAACAAACTCACCAAATAAAAAAAACGATATTCGGGTGGGTTATTTTGTTATACCCTAAATTACCCTCTGAATTTGTTTTTAAATTTGGAGGGATTTTTTTATGTCCTTTTTTCGGGCAGTTATCTATCTGCTCATACGAAGCAAAATTTATCAATACATAGCATATCAGAGAACGGCAGGAAACCAGTTAAAAAAATTTCTGCCAGTGCAACGGTACTTCTCACCTTGAAAGTAGAAGTACAATCTCCATACAATAGAATTACTATTTCCTATAACCGTAAAGGTCACAGAGCCTTTGCGGTTTTTCTTTTGTCGATTTTTGTTGGAAAGTGCCGTAGGGCTGTTTCTGATATGCGGTGTCGTTCTCCGCCTCTCCATCTGGATTTTTTACATTTCAAAAATTCAGATGGGAGGTATTTATGGTGAAATATGCACCAAGAAAGGTATATATCAGAGAAAGTGGCGGCTATGTGGAATTATCCTACACGGAGTTCTGCCGTTGCAGGGAATCCGACCAGACCTATATGGACAAGCTGTTTATCCCCATTCAAGGCTGTCTGCTTGAAGTCGTGAGGGAGCAATACACAGACTTCTACCGTGACAAGGAACGGTGGCGTTATCTGCAAAAATTAGATACAAAGAATAGACTGCTATCTCTCGACGGATTTACGGACAGCGAGGGGAATCCTCTGGACTTTATCACTGATGAAGCGGTGGACATTGCAGAAACCGTTGTCAATGCGGTCATGGTGGACAGGCTGAAAGCCGCCCTGCCTTTGCTGTCGGATAGTGAACAGGAGCTGATACAGGCAATCTTTTTTGACGGACTTTCCGAGCGTGAAGTCGGGGCGAGGTTGGGCATAACCCAGAGCGTTGTAAACAAACGCAAAGCCAGAATCCTAATAAAACTAAGAAAGATAATAGAAAATTAAAATTTAAGGCGTTCAGCCCCCTTGTTTTTTCCTTTGGGAAGATGAGGGGGCTTTTCTCTGCCCTCTCAATCAATTCTGATTGGAGGAAGTAAGAATGGCATACAACCACGGACGGGAGGACAGGAAATGGCGTATCTGGAAAGAAGCGGAGGAAAAGCTGCTGCGTGAGTGCGGCGTTGATGAAGCGACCATTGAGCAGATACGCATGGCGGACAGGGCAGACTTCAATTCCAACAGGCGGTTTTACCGATGGACGAATGACGTTGCGGAATATCTTGAGGACATGGCAGGCAGGGAGCGGCAGGCGGAAGTGGGTACGGTTGCGGAGTTACTGGAAGAGATTGAGAGCGAAAATCTCTATCAAGTATTAGTCACGGTGGACGGGCGTACCTTGAAAATCGTCCTGCTGAAAATGCAGGGGTATTCCACAAAGGAGATTGCCCCGCTTGTGCATTTGACGACTGGTGCCATCTATGCGAGGTTAGACCATCTGCTGAAGAAGCTGCGTAAAATTTTATAGCTTCTAAAACAGCCTGCCATCCTGCGGGCTACTGGGTGAGGGATGGAAATCCCCTCACTCATTTTTTGCAGGAGGACAACAGGATGGCATACAGGGTTAAGGCATACACGCTTCGGGAGGAATCCACGGAAAGCGGCACAAGGTATTTTATCAGCTTTAAGGACGGGCAGGGCAAATCCCACGAGTTGGAAGTGTCGGAACAGTTCTTTATGGAGTTTCGGCAGATGGAGCGCAGGAACAGGAATCTTTTCTAATGGGACGAGCGGCACAGGGAGTTTAACGAGGTATGGGACGAAACCCTTTACAGACGGGCGTTGCGTGTGCCTAAGAGCCTTGATGAACGCATGGTTGAGGAAGAACGGAATGAAACGCTCTATAAGGCGGTTGGGAGCCTTCCAGAGATACAAAGGCGGCGTTTCCTGCTCTACTACGAGTATGAGTTCAATTTTTACCAAATCGCCGCTATGGAGCATTGCACCGCTTCGGCAATACAGAAATCTGTTGCGATTGCAAAGGAGAAAGTAAAGGCGGAAATTGAAGAAATATCTCCAACCGTGACCGACACCGCCCGAAAAAGAAATCTGTTTTTTATTTGTGTGGGATTGGCGGCATTACATACTCTCACTTTTTTCCGTGGGAGTAAATCTATTTTTAAGGAGGTCAACGCCTATGTGCAACGAAAACAAAGACACCGCCCGAAAGGAGGAAAGCCATGCAGAAGTTACAGACAGTCAACGCCGAAACGCTCCTTTATGAACCGCTTGAGAAACCATCCTTTGTGGTGGACAGCCTTATCCCGACAGGCTTATCGCTGTTCTGCGGCTCACAGAAGATAGGCAAAAGCTGGCTCATGCTGAAGCTATGCTTATGCGTGTCGCAGGGAATCCCTTTATGGGATATGCCGACAATGGAGGGCGATGTGCTTTACCTCTGCCTTGAGGACACGTTCTGCCGCATACAGGACAGGTTATTTCGTTTGACGGACGAAGCAAGCGGGCGGCTCCACTTTGCCGTGGCAAGCTGCAAGCTGTGAGACGGTCTTATCGTGCAGCTTGAAGATTATCTGAAAGATTACCCAGACAGCAGGCTCATTGTCATTGATACCTTGCAGAAAGTCCGTACAGCTTCAAAAGACAATGCCTATGCAAGCGACTATGGGGACATCTCCCTCATCAAAGACTTTGCCGACAGGCACTCTCTGGCGGTCATTGTCGTACACCACATCCGAAAGCAGAATGACAGCGACGTGTTCAACAAGGTGTCTGGGACGACAGGATTAACGGGGAGTGCGGACGCTACCTTTGTTCTGGAAAAGGAGAAACGTGCGTCTGACACCGCCAAGCTGTATGTGACGGGCAGGGACACGCCTTATCAGGAATACACGCTGCGTTTCCGTGATTGCCGTTGGGAGCTTGTGGAGCGGAAAACGCAGGAGCAGCTTGCGAAAGAAACGATACCAGATGTCCTTTTTCGGTTGGTGGATTTTATGAGGGATAAGGAAGAATGGATAGGCACGGCAACGGAACTGTTAGCCGCTATGGGGGAAACGGAAACCATACCCACGGTGATTACGAAATGGCTGAATGAATACCGCACCACATTTTTAAGCGAGAACCGTATCTGCTACCAGTACAGCCGCAGGAAAGACGGCAGGCGGATTGCCCTTGCAAGGAGGGCGGGTGACAGCGGTGATGGTGGTGACACCGATATTAGGATACCCCCCTGTTACTGTCATTGACGCTTAAAGCCATGTAAAGCTGGCGGCTCTGCCCTGCGGGTGACAGCAGTGACGGTGGTGACAGTGATTTTAGGATACCCTGCCGCTGTCATCCCTACGGGAGAACACCCCGTAAACGCAAAATGCAGGCGTGAGATTTACTCGCCCTTTTCGGTCGTGTAAAACCACCCCTGCGGTCAGAAAAATCATTCCGATTTTTCCGACTGCGTTTACAGGGTGTAACACACTACACTTTGCCCTGCAAAGTCGTGTGCCAGACGTTCCCTCTGGACTCCCTTAAGGCAGGGCTGTGCCCTGCTATCCTACGCCTTACGGCTTCGGATAAAAGAATGGCGGCATGACGGTGACGGCTCTTGCGAGGGGGGTATCCCAAAAACACCGTCATCATCGACATGACCGTCATGCAGGGGGTGAGGGTGACAGTTGCGGCAGTCGGCAGGGGGTATCCCAAAACTGCTGTCACCACCGTCACCGCTGTCACCCCAAAGGACGGTCACCCGCCGAAAGAAAGGAGGAATCCGCCTATGCCTTATGCAATCCTGCGTTTCCAGAAACGAAAAGCGGGCGGCGTTGCGGCTTGTGAACGCCACAACGAGCGGAAGAAAGAAGCCTACAAAAGCAACCCAGATATAGATATGGAACGCTCTAAAAACAATTACCATCTCATAGCACCACCAAAGTACACCTACAAGAAAGAGATTAACCGCATGGTAGCCGAAGCGGGGTGCAGGACAAGGAAAGACAGCGTGATGATGGTGGAAACGCTCATCACAGCTTCACCAGAATTTATGAACCAGTTACCGCCCGAAGAACAAAAAGCGTATTTCCAGACGGCTCTTGACTTCATTTCGGAGCGTGTTGGAAAGCAGAATATCCTCTCCGCTGTCGTCCATATGGACGAGAGAACGCCCCATATGCACCTCTGCTTTGTGCCGATTACGCCAGACAATAAGCTGTCAGCGAAAGCTATCTTAGGCAACCAGAAATCATTATCCGAGTGGCAGACCGCCTACCATGAGCGGATGTCCTCACGGTGGAATCAGCTTGAACGGGGGCAGTCCTCAATGGAAACCAAGCGGAAACACGTCCCCACATGGCTCTATAAATTAGGCGGCAGGCTTGATAAACAGTATGAAGAAATCGTGTCTGCCCTATCCGACATCAACGCCTTTAACGCAGGGAAGAAAAGGGATAAAGCGTTAGATTTACTCTCTGCATGGCTGCCAGACGTGGAGAAATTCTCTAAGGAAATCGGGAAACAGCAGGCGTATATCGACAGTTTGAAAGAGAGAATTGGGCAGGAATCAGACTATGCGGGGCGTATGCGTGATGAAAAGTACGAGCAGGAACTAAAGGTGCAGAAAGCGAATCAGAAGATATTTGAATTGCAGAGAACCAACGAGCAGATGGGGCGGCTGCTGTCAAAAATACCGCCCGAAGTGTTGGAAGAATTGCAGAAAAATCATAGAAGCAGAGCGAAAGAAAGGTAGATATGTGAATGAAGAAACAGGATTTTAAGGTGTTAAAGACCAAAGACTTGTACCCGTTCCCCGACAATCCGTTTCATGTGGCAGAAGATGAAACACTGTCAGAGTTAGCGGAAAGCATCAAGGAATTTGGCATTGTCACGCCGATAATCACACGCCCGAAAGAGGACGGGGACGGTTATGAAGTGATTGCAGGACAGCGGCGTGTCCGTGCTTCTGAACTTGCAGGGATAAATACCGTGCCTGCGTTTGTCCTGCCCTTAGACCGTGACCGAGCCATCATCACCCTTGTAGACAGCAATTTGCAGCGTGAGAATATCCTGCCATCGGAGCGGGCGTTTGCTTACAAGATGAAATCCGAAGCCATGAAGCGGCAGGGTTTCCGCACAGACTTAACCTCGTCACAAGTTGTGACGAAGTTGCGGACGGACGACAAGGTGGCACAGGGCTTCGGCGTGGGCAGGATGACCGTGCAGCGTTTTATCCGCCTGACGGAACTGATACCGCCGATTTTGCAGATGGTGGACGAGGGGAAAATCGCCCTCACGCCTGCGGTGGAACTGTCCTTCTTGAAGAAAGACGAGCAGGAAAACCTCTTTGCCACGATGGAGAGCGAAGAAGCAACGCCCTCACTCTCACAGGCACAGCGGATGAAACAGTTAAGCCAGAGCGGGCGGCTTGACATGGATACGATATTTGCGATTATGACGGAGGAAAAGGGCAACCAGAAAGAAACCTTGAAAATCAACACAAGCAAGCTGAAAAAATACTTTCCGAAGAACACAACGCCGAAGCAGATGGAGGAAACCATCATCAAACTTTTGGAGCGTGAGTTGCAGAGGAAACGCAACCGTGACAGCCGCTAATCTTCTTTTTTCGGGAAGTAAATACAGAGAGTTGAGGTATGGAGAATGAGAGAAATCCAGTATGAAATCGTAAAGGAAATCGCAGTATTGTCTACGGGCGACAGTGGCTACACAAAGGAAATCAATCTCATTTCATGGAATGGGAAAGAGCCGAAGTATGACATCCGCAGCTTTTCCCCGAACCGTGAAAAGTGCGGCAAGGGAATCACGCTGAACGCTTATGAAGCGGCGGCACTCCTTAAAGCATTACAGAAAGAATTAAACAGCGAGGATTAATGGTATCTGATTGGCAGGGCGGGGACATTTCCAAACTCTTCCCTGCCCTGTCTGGAAAGGAAGATTTAAGTATGGGCGAGGATAAGAAAGCAGATAAAAAGAGAAAGCGTATCGTGCCAAAAGCACCAGTGCAGATGATAATCAGCCGTGAATATGTCGGCACACAGACCGTTACAGAAGCGTTTGTCCCGATTATCTCCGAGGATATTCGGAAGAAGATTGCCGAGGGCGACACCTTCGACAATGAGGGGCTGTCCGCTTAGAATGTACGCAATGGGACATGAAAACAGATAGGACAGATACGGAGGTTTTACAGTATGGCAGGAATCAAAGAAGAAAAGAAAATCTATTTAGTCGGCATTTATTGCCGCTTATCTAAAGACGATGGTACGGATAACGAGAGTGCGAGCATTGCGACACAGAAATCCATCCTCACGGATTATGTGAAAAAGCAGGGATGGCACATAGCAAAAACGTATGTGGACGATGGTTATTCTGGTACAAATTTCCAAAGACCAAGTTTCCAGAATATGATAAAAGACATTGAAAGCGGTCTGATAAACTGCGTGATTACGAAAGATTTATCCCGTCTGGGGAGAAACTATCTTGATTGTGGGTTATATCTGGAAGTTTTCTTCCCAGAGCATAACGTGAGGTATATAGCGGTCAATGACGGCGTAGATACCTTGAATAAATCTGCTATGGACATCACGCCTTTCCGCAACATTTTAAACGAAATGTATGCCGCTGACATATCTGTTAAGATAAAATCGGCATATCGGGCGAGGTTTCAACAGGGGAAATTCATGGGAACTACCGCCCCTTATGGCTATATCAAAGACCCTGCCGACCACAACCATCTGCTGATAGATGATAAAGTGGCACATGTTGTAAAAGAGATATTCGACCTTGCATTAAAAGGGAATGGAGTTGCCAAAATTTGCAGACATCTTAATAAACAGCATATCCTACGCCCTGCCGCTTATGCGGCGGAGCGTGGCGAAACAGGCTTTGAACGTCATTTTGAGGGGAACGAGGACAAACGCTATATTTGGAGTGGGAACAGCGTGAGGAGCATTTTAAGAAGCCCGATATATGCGGGAAATCTTGTAGGCTACAAACGGATTGCCGCCAATATGAAAAGCAAGAAACGCCCCTCTAAGCTGCCCGAAGAATGGGAAGTGATACCCAATACCCATGAGGGAATAGTCACGCAGGAGGAATTTGATATTGTCCAACAGCTTATTACAAGTCGTAGGCTTCCACAGAACAAGGGAGGATTTGTAAATATTTTTGCAGGCGTTATCAAGTGTGTGGACTGCGGATGTGCTCTGCGGGCAATGAACGTACACAGGAGGAAACGCCCAGAGATTATCGACTGTGTACAGTATTCATGTAATAATTATGCAAGAAACGGAAGAAGCGAGTGTAGTGCCCACAATATAGAAGCAAGGGATTTATTCAATGCCGTTCTTGCCGACATCAACTGTTTTGCGGATATGGCAGTGAATGATGAAAAGGCGGTCAGGGCCATAGAAAAGCGGCTCACGGAAACAGACCAGAGCAGGGCGAAAGCATTAGAGAAAGAACGTAAGAAGCTGAACAAACGCCTTGCGGAACTGGACAGGCTGTTTTCCTCTCTCTACGAGGATAAGGTCATGGAGCGTATTACCGAGCGGAATTTTGAGATGATGTCGGGGAAATACCAGAAAGAGCAGCTTGAAATTGAAGCAAGGCTGAAAGAGGTGACGGAAACTCTTAATGAAAGCTACGAGAAATCACGGGGAATCCGTGACTTCCTCGCCCTTATCCGAAATTATCAAGGCTTAAAAGAACTGGATGCAACAGTTATAAACGCACTCATAGACAAGATACTTGTTTCGGAGCGTGAGAAGATGGCAGACGGAACAGTGAAGCAGGAAATCAAGATTTACTATAAATTCATCGGCTTTGTCGATGAATTACATATCATACCTACAAAACGGTGGGCAGCAATGCCCGCTAAAAATTGTACGGTGTGCGGCGTTGAATATGTCCCGGGCTCTGGTGCATCAAGGTATTGTCCTGCTTGTGCCAAGAAGATACGGAGGGAGAAATCAAACGAGAGCAAACGCAGGAGCAGAGAACAGAAAAGGATAGCATGTATGAACTGTCCGCAAAAAATGACCGACTGAC
>JAAZHB010000035.1 GCA_012510935.1 Clostridiales bacterium | reverse complement strand
GTGCGAGTATAATTCCTATATAAATAATAGGAATTAAAGCACTAAAGTATAATATGCCAGATAAGGTCTATCTTAAGGGGAGGAATTTATGTCGAACATTTATACATCGGTAGAGCAGCTAATTGGTAGAACACCTTTAATGGAACTTAGAAATATAGAGAAGAAATTTGAGCTAGAGGCATGTATTCTAGGTAAAATGGAATGCATGAATCCAGCTGGCTCAGTTAAAGATAGAGTCGCAAGACAGATGGTTCTTGATGCGGAGGCAGAAGGAAAACTTACAGAGAAATCGGTTATAATCGAGCCGACTTCGGGAAATACAGGCATTGGACTAGCGGCAATTGCAGCAGAAAGGGGATATCGTTGCATCATCGTAATGCCTGATTCTATGTCTCAAGAAAGAAGGCAGCTTATTGCTTCTTATGGAGCAGAACTTGTGCTTTCTCCTGGCAAACAGGGAATGCAAGGATCGGTCGATATGGCAAACAAAATTGCAGAAGAATTCCCTAACAGCTTTATAGCTGGACAATTTGTCAATCCCTCTAATCCCAAAGCTCATAAGCTAACTACGGGACCTGAAATCTGGGATGACACTGATGGAAAGGTTGATATTCTTGTTTCTGGAATCGGAACCGGAGGGACTATAACGGGCGTCGGAGAATATCTTAAGGGGAAAAATCCTAATTTAAAGGTAGTAGCTGTTGAACCAGCTTCATCACCGCTCCTTTCGTGTGGCGAGGCAGGCCCACATGGAATTCAGGGCATAGGCGCAAACTTTGTCCCAGAAACTCTTCATACAGATATTTACGACGAGATTATTACTGTAACTGATGAGGATTCTTTCACTACAGGAAGAGAAATTTGTCAAAGAGAAGGAATTCTAGTTGGTATTTCATCTGGTGCGGCTGTATATGCAGCAATACAGCTTGCACAAAGAGAAGAAAATAAAGGAAAGATAATTGTTGCGGTTTTGCCAGATAGCGGGTCGAGATATTTGTCGACCAAAATGTTTAACGAAGATTAATTTATGGACACTAGACACTAATATTTAGAAAAATGAGGAAAGCGTTATGACACAACACGAAGTAAGCTTGAAGATTGCCGACGAAGTGAAAGTTCTTATTGATGATTTGCTTGATGATTATGACAAAGGTAGGGATATAGATACTGTTGAGACTTTTATGCCGTCTAACAAGGAAGCAATTATAAAGATTATCGACCAACTTCAAAGAATTATATTCCCTGGATATTTCAAAAATGAGAATTTTAAGGTATACACAACTCGCAATAGCCTGTCTATGAACTTGGAGGATGTCGTATTCAACTTAAGTAAACAGATAGCTATTGTTCTCAAGTATCTTCCGGCGCACCAAGACAAAGAGGAACTTGTGTTGCAACAGGATGCGCATAAGATTACGCTTGAGTTTATGAAGCGTCTCACAGATGTTAGAGCGATGATTCAGACAGACCTCGAAGCAGCATATGAGGGCGACCCCGCTGCTTTTAATAAGCCAGAGATAATTTATTCATATCCAGGACTCTACGCAATTATGGTGAATAGACTCGCGCATGAATTATATTCGCTTGGAGTTCCTATTATTCCAAGAATTATGACTGAGCACGCCCACACTCTTACGGGAATTGATATTCACCCAGGTGCAACAATAGGAAAATATTTCTTTATCGATCATGGCACTGGAATCGTTGTTGGAGAGACCACAGTTATTGGTGATAACGTAAAAATATATCAGGGTGTAACTCTTGGTGCGCTCTCAACTAGAGGCGGACAGAAACTTTTTGGAAGCAAGAGACATCCTACTATTGAGAACAATGTAACTATTTATTCCGGTGCATCGATTCTAGGGGGAGAGACTATAATTGGTCATTGCTCTGTTGTAGGAGGCAATGCATTTATTACAGCATCAATTCCACCTGGAACAAGGGTAAGTATTAAGAATCAGGAACTTGAATATAGAACAAAGGGCGGAAGCAGCACTGAGGAAGTTAAGCAAAGTGAGGCTTGGGAAAAGAGTTTTTAGAACATTTACAAATTCAAACAGCACGCATTGGTAAAGAACTTTTACAGGTGCGTGCCTAACTATTTATATGGCAAAGTAGCTAGATTGTTGACAATACACAAATAGCACTTTTCTTTTTGCAGAATCCTTGAAGAAACATGGTAAATATGGGTATAATGGAAGTTAAATAAAGTATGATTCTTAGCCAAATGGCTTATTGTTTTATAAGGAGATTTCATATGAGCACTAATACAAATAGTGAAAATGATACAAATGTGAGGATCCACAACGGCAGGATGGGAGGAGAACCAATATTTTTGGGTGCCATTTCGTCTCCGCCGCCAATAGTATATGGGCAGAGATTGACATTAAATGCGCCTAATGTTGAACCTAATGGTGCGACTAATGTTGAGATTGCAGTGGAACTAAGTCCGGATGGTTACAATCAATGGACACACATAGATCCTAAAATGGTTTTGCCAGTTAGTGGAGATGGATGTTTCCTTAGATATAGGGCAACAACTGAACTTGGAACGAGTGTCACAGAGGCAACGGAAATCCATATCAACAAGGCTGACTATGATATGGAAGATGTGCACTGGAAGGAACTCGATAATACAGCTTACGACGGAATGCTTAAGATAGTTAAGCTTGAGGGATTACCTGAGGGCGTTGAGGTTGAGTATTCTGGTAATAAGGCGTATACAGTGGGCGATTATGTAGCCACTGCTGTATTGAAGTATGATGAGAGAAACTATAACGCACCTGCAGAAATTGTTCCGTTTGAATGGAGCGTTACAAAGGCAAAGCTCGATGTTAGCAATATTGAGTGGGTTTATGATGAACCATTTATGTACAATGAGATGGAGCATGTCGTTCGGCTAACGGGTGTGCCAAGTGGAATCAAGGTTAACTATACTGAAAATGAAGCTAGAGATGCAGGTAAATACATTGCTGTAGCAGAATTCAGTGTAGAGCTAGAGAATTTTGAGGACCCTGATCTTGAACCAATGTCTCTTGACTGGGAAATAAGACCTGCAAAGATAGATTTATCTAAAGTTCGCTGGCAGGAGAAGATCTCGTTTTCTTATGACGGAGAAGTCAAGAAGATTGAAGTAATTAATTTACCTGATAGGGTTTTTGCAAGATATGAATGCAATGAAGCAATTGATGCTGGCGAATATATTGCGGCAGCATATTTCTACCATGAGGAAGAAGATAATTATGAGGTTGCCGATGCACTAGTTACTAAGTGGAGAATTGAGAGGGCGCATATTGACCTGTCTCAATTGAGCTGGGACTATGAAGGCCCTTTTAAATATGATGGAGGGATTAAAGCGGTAAATCTTACAGGTGTACCAAAAGGTGTTGAAGTTAACTACTCGGATAATGCGGCAGTTAACGCAGGTGATTATCGTATGACAGCACAATTTGTAATTCTGAATGAGAAGAATTACTACCCTGTTCAGGATATAACTCGTGACTGGAAGATTAGCAAAGCTGATTACGACATGAGTGAGGTTCAATGGGACTACGAGAAAGCTTTCTATTATGATGGTGAGATTCGAAGCATTTATCTTACAGGACTTCCTGAAGGGCTAACCGCAGAATATGTTAATGCTAGCGCTGCAGATGCTGGAACATATGAAGCAGAAGCAATTTTCAACTATGACGATAGGAACTATAATGCTCCAAGCTTTGGAACTTGCAAGTGGGGAATCATTCCTTCTATTGTGGACACTAAAGAGGTCAATTGGGCAACGAAAGATAAGCTGATTTATAACGGCTCTGCACATACAATTTATTTGACGGGACTTCCAGATTATATTATCT
>JAAZHB010000034.1 GCA_012510935.1 Clostridiales bacterium | reverse complement strand
TATGACAGAATTGAACAAATAAGTGCAGAAAATAAATTTTCAGCTCTCAATTTAAAAGATAAAGAATATGAACCATATTTCTATTGCGATAGTATGCATTTAGGCTGGAAGGGATGGCTTTATTGTGATGAAAAAATTATTAACCATTTTACATACAATACAAAATAATATAATTTTTAAATTTGCATTGTATGTTTGTATGTCGGCCCTTCTTATGTATTGTTTATTAAATGCTGATGGCGTCAAAATTGACTATATTTATACAGCATTTTAATATGCCTTAACTTTATTACTAAAGGTTTTAGATGAACTAAAAAGTTACTAAGAGAAATATTCACTTAGTAACTTTTTTAGTTTCATCAGTAGCTTTTTTAAAGAATGTGATTGATGAATTTGGTGTGAAGAACAGCTTGGATAAGTACTTGTCACCATTGTCCGAATAGAAAATACCAGAATGAAGGCAATAGACGAATAAGAAATTCAGGGGACCCAAGGAACTATAGATGGAACTTATTAAGGTCTTTTGCGATAAACATATAGTATGGTAAAATAACATATTAGGGAATTAAACACTATAGTAGGGAGAACATATGATACAGCTTGATGAAGTAAAAAGCATGCTTTCTGCTGAGCTAGAGAAGCTTGAGGAAGTAAGGGGGTATCTTTGACCTCGATGGTCTAAGCAAGAGGCAAGAAGAGCTTGATCGAAAGATTGAGAAGGAAGGCTTCTGGGACAACCCCGATGAAGCGCAGCAAGTACTTAAAGAGAAAAAAAGAATTGAGAACAAGATCTCAGATTATGAAGATGTCAAGGACGGGCTGACAGAGATTCCGGAGCTTATTGAAATTGCAGAAGAACTTGAGGATGAGGCTTCAGCGAAGTCCATTGTCGAAAGCTTCAATAATCTGACTGATGCGCTTGAGAATCTCAAGATGGAGACTCTTCTTAACGGAAAGTATGATGATAGCAACGCAATTCTATCAATACATGCTGGAACAGGCGGGGTAGATGCAATGGACTGGGCTGAAATGCTTCAAAGGATGTATCTTAGATATTGCGAGAGGAAAGGGTTTAAGACCAAGTTGCTTGATCTTCAGAATGATACTGCAGCAGGAATCAAGAGCTGCACTATTTCAGTTGCTGGGGAGAATGCATACGGCTTTCTAAAAAGTGAGACGGGAGTCCACAGATTGGTTAGAATTTCGCCATTTAATTCTATGGGCAAAAGACAGACTTCATTTGCGGCTGTCGATGTCGTTCCTGAAATGAGCGACAATATTGCAGTAAATATCAATCCATCAGACATCAAGATTGATACATATAGAAGTAGCGGCGCCGGAGGGCAGTCAGTTAATACGACAGACTCGGCGGTTAGAATTACCCATCTTCCAACAAATATCGTGGTTACTTGCCAGAATGAAAGGTCGCAGATATACAATCGAGAGACCGCGATGAAGATTCTAGCGTCCAAGCTCCTAGCCCTTGCAGAGGCTGAGCACAAGGATAATCTGAACGAGCTAAGAGGCGATATGAGTATGGCTACTTGGGGCGCACAGATAAGGAATTACGTTTTTCAGCCTTATACCTTAGTTAAGGATACTAGAACGGGTACAGAAGTTAGCAATATCGAGAGCGTAATGGATGGAAATATCGATATTTTTGTAAGAGCAAAACTTTCGCAGGATGCGAAATTAGAGGATTAGGAGAAACTGAACATGCGAAAACCATATATTTTCTGGGATTTTGACGGTACACTTTTGAATACAGACGACATTATTGTCGATTCTTGGAACGCAACAGCACTAAAGTTCCTTGGACACGAATTTGAAAAAAGCGAAATCCTCAAAACCTTCGGAGAGACGGTTAGGTACACTAGCAAGAAACTTTTCCCAGAGACCTCTGTTGATGAGGCAATTAATTATTACAGGGAGTTTCAGGAGAAGCACTATAAAGGTAAAATCGGATTGTTTGATGGCTGCGAGGGAATCCTCGACAAGCTACGAGAACTGGGTTACTCGAATAATATTGTAACCTCGAGACTTTGCAAGACGACGATGCAATACTTAAAGGATTTGAATGTTGCAGATAAGTTTGATGTGGTTGTAACAGCGGATGATGTAGAGACTCCCAAGCCAGACCCAGAACCTCTTAAGAGTGCAATTTCACAGCTTGAAGAGAAGCAAGGTAAGAAAATTGAGTTGAGTGAATGCATAATGATTGGCGATAGCAAGTTTGATGTTGGCTGCGCAAATAATACGGGAGTGACCTCGGTAATTGTTGATTGGGGCAAGGGAATCCCGGAGGAGAGTATTGCCGAGATGGGATTCAGTTATGATTATGTAATTAGAAAACCAGAAGAAATACTTGAGATAGTTTAAACGATATAAATAATTAGATCCAAGAATAACTAAATTTATTAAATGGTGAGAAATGCTTAGAATTTTCAGTGGTAGAGAATGTTATAACAGAGAAAAATTCATGTATGATGAAATTTCTAAAGAGCTCGCGGGCGGTGTTCCGGGAGCTTATGTTGTAGTGCCAAACCAGTATACACTTGTTGCAGAGGAGCAGGCACTGAAATATTTGAATACAAGCTGTCTATACAATGTTGAAGTCATGAGTATGCAAAGACTTGGTTTACGTATTTTGGGAGAGGCAGGCAAAGAGAATGTCACTATGCTATCCCAGTACGGAAGGTTAATGCTGCTTACCAGAATTATTAACGAAAATAAAGACGATTTGAAGCTTTTTGCAGCAGCGTCAAATAAGAGAAGCTTTGCGATGATGCTGAGCGATTTTATCTCTAGCTTTAAACAGCAGGATTGTGCAATAGATCAGATACAATCTATGCTTGAAGATGAGAACGCAAATCCACTGCTTAAGAGTAAGCTCTCTGAGTTGCAAGGAATAGTGGAATCTTATGAGAAATCCATCGAGGGTAAATATATCGATAGTGAGGATTATATTACAAGGTATGTTGATGAGATTCCGAATTCTTGCAAGATTGAAGGGAAGTCGATTTGGTTATATGGGTATGATTCAGTTACGCCTAAGTTTGCGACGGCAATGGCAGAACTAGCTCGCAAAGCAAAGGCTGTTAACATTATTTCCAGCGAGAGTGATTATAATCTTGAGAGGAATATGGTTGCTCTAATCAAAAGAGTTGCGGAAGATGAAGGAATTGCTTGTGAACCTGTTATGACAGACTGGTCTGCCTATAAGAAGCAATGCAGCCAGACAGTGGCCTGGGTGGAAAAAGGACTTTTCGCAGAGAAACTAAGCAATGAGGACAAGACGGCACTTGAGTCTTTTGAGCCAGAGGATCTCAAGGTTGTCCAATGTGCAAACTACTACTATGAAGCGGAGTCTGCAGCAGCTTTTATTCATACACTAATTAGAGATGAGGGGTATAAGCTTAGCGATATTGTTATAATTTGCAATGACGAGAAAATCCGTACGATTACGCAAAGGGTTCTTCTTGAGTATGAGATCCCTTGTTTTCTTGACTCAAGCAGGGGGATAAGAGATGCTGGTTGCGTGAGCTTCATTGAGCATATGGTTGCGTGCATGGCAAGAGGATGGAATACTAACTGGATTCTCTCGATGCTTAAAACTGGATTGACAGATGTTAATAGAGAGGAAATCTCGCGCCTTGAGAACTACACTAGAGAGTATAGGATTCGAGGCAATATGTGGACAAAGCCGTTTGAGTACCACAGAAGTGATATAAGCGAAGAAAGTTTTGAAGAGCTTGAGGCACTAAGAAGTAAGGTCATGACATCTCTTCTGAAGCTTAAGGCTATGGCGAAGGAAAGTGCCACTATATCAGACTTTACTGCGGCCTTTCTTACTTACCTAGAGAATGAGTGGGCACTTAAAGATAGAAATGAAGCCCTTGCTACAAACCAAGAAGAGAAAGGGCTTGCTGAAGAAGCAATGAAAGCAAGACAGAGCTTTGATGAGGCAATTAATTTACTCAAACAAATGAATGAGATAATGGGCGAGTGTCCATTTGATGCAAGAGAATTTTACGAAATATATCTAGTGGGGCTTGAATCTACGGAAGTAGGCGTGCTTCCTCCATCGGCAGATGGGGTGGCGATGGGAACGATGATAAGAACCCGTCCAAGACCGGCAAAGGCTGTTATTGTAATTGCTGCAAATGAGGGAATCCTACCAATGCAAGTTTCAACGGAGGGACTCTTCTCGATTGATGAGAAAAACTATTTTGTGTCAGAAGGATTTGCTCTTGGAGGACTTGATGATAATAAAATGCTCGAGGAGAATGTTGCAATGTATCGAATGATGGCACTTCCTCTTGAGAAACTATATGTTAGTTATTCAATGTCAGATACGGAAGGCAAGGAGAAGATTCCATCACTTCTTGTTGATGCACTCCATGGCCTTTTCCCAAGACTCTCTGAGGATTCGGATATTGTCAGTAATGGATGGGGTATTGATCTTGTTAACGGAAGCAATGAGACTTTACGACATCTTATTAATCATATTAAGACAAATAATGAGAGTGGAGAGGTTGATAGCCTTGCGGATGCTCTCGTTGAGTGGTTCGAGAAGAATGAGCCAGAGAAGTTTGATCAGATGAGAAAACTATCATTAGAAGAAAATGATATTAAGCCAATAGGAAAAGAGCTCGCGAAGGCCCTTTATGCCAGAAGCAACGGGGAATATGTGTTTAGTGCTTCTCAGTTCGACACATACTATATGTGCCCATATAGCTATTTTATTGGCAGAGGACTTGCACCTCGTGAAGAGCGGCTGTTTGAATCGGATCCAAGGTCAATTGGAGATATCTATCATAACTGTCTGATGGAAGTTGGGCAAAGGCTAAAGAGACAGGTTTCAGATTGGAAAGAGGTTAGTGAGTTGTCAGATGAGGACCTAAAAAGTCTAATTCATGACATTATTCAAGAACTTGCAGTAAACAGCGAAGGTGGACTTTTCTTGTCTACTGGCGTAGAGCAATATAGAGTGCAACGAATCGAAGACATATGTTTTGGTGCAGCGAGAGCTATGCTTATTCAGCTTGGTACGGGCAGCCTTGAAGAGGTCTGCTTCGAGGAGGCTTTTGGCAGAGGCAAAAGATTTGAACCTATTAGCATGAATATAGCAGGGCAGGATGTCTATATAGAGGGACGAATAGACAGAGTAGATCTATTTAAGGGCAATCGAGTAAGAGTAATCGATTATAAGACGGGCACGAAGTCGGTTAACCGTGACGAAATAGAGCAAGGTTATAATATGCAGCTCATGATATATATGTTGACTGCGACAGGAGATAAAGAACCTGCAGGATTGTTCTATTTCAACATAAAGGATCCAATGGCAAAGGTTGATGCAATTCCAGAGGAAGATGAACCTATCGAGAAGAACTATAAGCTTTCAGGAAAGTATGTTGATGAGGCTGGTGTCATTGATATGATGCCGCTTGAGGCTATTGCCAATTCAAGCAGAAGCCTTCACCACTACAAGTTAGAGAGACAATCCTATGATGATCTTGCTAATGCAGTGAAAGAACGATTGTCAGAGCTTGGAGAAGACCTTATGGAAGGAAAGATTAAGGTGAGTCCACTTGTAAAAAACAGAATACGTATTGGGTGCAAATTCTGCGACTATAATGCAATTTGTAAATATGATAGAGAGTATTCTGGTAATAAAGTTAGGATACTTAAAACAAAGAAGAAAGAGAAATAAAGAGTTAATGGCATTAAATGTAATATCAATTGGAAGCAGCAGTTCTGGAAATAGTTACTTGATTCAAAGTGAGTTTAGCAATATTATTCTTGATGTAGGTCTTAGCGCCAAAAGAATAAGGGCCGGTCTAGAATTCGCGTATCTAAGACCAGAGAATATCGATGCAATCTTAATTACTCATGAGCATGTAGACCATGTTGGAGCGATAAGGGCGGTTGCAAAGGATTGCGACAATGCGACGGTTTATGCAAGCATCGGAACTGTAGCAAATTGCGAGAAGTTTAAACATGTTGACCCGGCTAGACTTTGTTATGTTAAGGCGGGAGAGAAACTTGAGATTGGAAACATAAAGGTCGGAATTTTTCGCCTTTCGCACGATGCGGCAGAACCAGTAGGATATTTCTTTACAGATGGAGAGGATAGGCTGATTGTAGCAACAGATACCGGGCAAGTAACTCCAGAAATATTCGAAAAGATGGAAAATTCAAACATGCTGCTTATCGAAGCAAACTATGAGGAGCAGCTTTTGATGCTTGGGCCATATCCATATTCGGTCAAAAGAAGGATTTTGAGTGATTTAGGACACCTTTCCAATGTGTCAACGGCGAAGGCAATAACAGAACTCGTACAGAGAAACTCATCGGAGTCGGAGGTGCCCCTACGAATTATGCTAGGACACATTAGTTCAAATAATAACTCTCCGCTGCAAGCGAGCATGACAGTTATAAGCGAGTTAGAGCAGGCGGGTTTTGAAAAAGGGCGCGAGTATATATTGACAGTTGCAAGCAAGGACGAGCTTGTTGTAATGGAGTAGGCAAGGACAATGAATATAAACGTGATCTGCATTGGCAAGTTGAAAGAGAAATATTGGACAGAAGCAGTTGCCGAGTACAGCAAGAGAATAGGCGGGTATTGCAAGCTTCAAATTATTGAGCTGAAAGAGAGCAAGCTGCCAAAGAATGCTTCGGATGCGGACGAGCAGGTGGTTATAACAAGGGAAGGTGAAAGCATTCTAAACAAAGTGGGTCCGCAGGACTATGTTATAGCCCTAGAGGTTGAAGGAAAACAGCTAGATTCGGTTGAGTTCTCTAAGAAACTGCAGAGGATTTATGCGGGGGAAGAAACGCAAGCCAAAAGTCAGACGATAGACTTTATTATTGGCGGAAGCCTGGGCTTGTCAGGTGATGTCAAAAAAAGAGCTGATTTTGGAATCTCTTTCTCCAAAATGACTTTACCACATCAGCTGGCAAGGGTTGTACTGCTTGAGCAAGTATACCGAGCGTTCAAAATTGCAAATAATGAGACTTATCATAAATAAAGACATATAGAACTATAATCAGGAGGAAGGATCTATGTCAAACAGTAAGAAAAACAGCAACGGGAAAAAGACCATGGACGATTACAGAAGAGTTCAAGAAAACAAGAATAAGAGGGCAAGAGTAATTGCCATTGTTCTAATAGCAGTAATGGTGTTATTTACGTTTATAACTACAGGCTTATCGCTAATTGGATAACACAGTCTCGAACCAAGAAACCTTGCAGGCATCGCTTGCAGGGTTTTAAAATGCACGTTTTTTGATAATTATAAAGATATACACAAAACTTTGATAAAACCTTGTTTAAATTGAATATAAAAAATATTAGGAGTATAATCAATTCAAATAATACGTGTGTTATTAGTGTGCGAAAATTTCTTAAAATTAAGCACCGATTATGCGCAGAAAGGAAGTGGACTTATGTCGATAGCAGGCGTTGAAAAGGTAAAAGATTCTGAGAAGAAAGCGGAAGAAATTCGCAAACAAGCCGACGAGGCAGCGAAGCAAATTGCGGTTTCTGCAAAGAAGGAAGCAGCAGATCTGATTGAACTTTCCAAGAAGGAAGCTGAAGCAGCATACAAGGATGTAATGAAGCAAGCAGAGGTCACAGCAGACTCATTGTATCAAGAGATTATTGATGCGCAGAAGGAAGAGTGCAAGAAGATTAAAGAAGACGGACAGGCTAAGATTGATGGGGTAGTCGACAATATTGTTAGAAAGGTAGTGGGTATCTATGGCAATAGTTAAAATGAATAAGCTATCTGTTATAGGTATGAAATCTGAGAAAGATGCTATGCTTAAACGACTAATGGATCTTGGTGTTATCGAGGTTAACAATGGGGCCGAGAAGCTAAATGATGAGAATTGGCAAGCGCTAGTTGTCAGAGATGGCGATGAGGCAACTGTTTCCGAATATGACAGGCAGATTACATTAGTTGAGCAGGCGCAGAAGGTTCTATCTGATTATGGCAAAATAAAGAGTCCGATGTTTGAAGTTAGGAAAGAAATCACTAAGTCAGATTATGAAGAAATGCTTACACATG
>JAAZHB010000033.1 GCA_012510935.1 Clostridiales bacterium | reverse complement strand
ATAAGCAAGAATCAAGCTGATTGAGATTGTGCTTAGAATAATAGGGAGACTCTGGACTCCCGTTTGCATTACTACTGAAAGGTTTAGTCCAAAACCAAGTAGAATTACAGCCCATTGAAGAATTTTCTTACTTGTAAATTTGATTCCGTTTTGAAAATTTCCCTTATTTTTCCAGAAAACTGCAATAACCATTCCTGCAAGGATTGCAATTACCGGCGCACCGATTATTGGGAACTTTTGCCCAAGGTACTGTGCAGGGATTGCAAGAAGCAAGCATATTAGCAAGCCCTTCCAATTTTTCTTAATACTTTCCATTCATTTCTCCTATGTATATAAATATTTATTTATTGGCATTTGGAAGCTTTGGGTCAGCATAGACCGTCATGTTGTGAGTGAAAATCACCATGCCAGGCTTTGCACCGTTCGGTTTCTTGACATAGCGAACTGGCACATAATCTACTGGAACATTTGACGAAGCTGACGCTTTGCTGTGATATGCTGCAATTGAAGCAGCTTCATATATTAGATCCGCTGGAAGATCTTGAAGTGACCTACCATCATCTAATCTGATGATAACATGCGAACCAGGAATATCTTTGGTATGAAGCCACACATCTGTTCTGTTAGCAAACTTCATAGTTAGATAGTCATTCTCTTTATTGTTTCTGCCTACATAGCAAGCAGTTCCATCTGAAAGAAGATATTTATGTGGAGCTGGCTTATTCTTCTTCTTTCTCGCTTTTGAGTCTTTACGAAAGCGCATATATCCGGTTTCTTGAAGCTCTTCTCTTAATTGGTCAAGCTCATCTTCCGATGCGGCTGAATCAATAAATTGAAGCACTGACTCAAGATATTTGATGTCATGTTCATTCTCTTCAAGCTGAGTTTTCTTCTCGTGAATTGCTGTTTTTGCTTTAGAATAGCGCTTGAAGAATTTCTGTGCATTTTTGGCAGGGGATAGTTTCTCGTCCAAAGGAATTTTGACAAGCGCGCCGTCATAGTAGCTAGTTACGCTAACTGATTTATTTCCCTGTTTTATCTGGTGAATATTTGCTGTGAGAAGCTCACCATACAGCCTGAATTTGTCAGAGTTTTCCGCATTAAGAAGGTCTTCTCCAAGCTTTTTTTTCTTAAGGTAGGCCTTATCCAAAGATGCTTGAACAGATTTAGTCAGCGGAATAGCTCTTTGCTTAATCGTATTTGACGAAGCTCTGTTGTGGTAGTAAAAATCAACACATTTGCTCAGAGTTTCGAAAGAAAGCATGCTGGATTCGTCGTATTCATCAAGTTTGGTAAGGTGAAATTCAACAGGCTTTGTTCCGTCCATATAAACTCTTGGACTTGTCGTATGAGCCTTAATCGATTCAACAATTTCAAGTAGAGCATTATCCGGCTGAGGTGATTTAGCAAGCTGCCTTGCAATTGCAGGCGAAATACCTGCAACCTCATTCATAATCGACCTCTCATCACCAGTCAATTCAGTTGAATCAGAAATTTCCTTAAAAGGAATCTTGTTCTGAGTAGGTGGATATACATAAATGATGCCCGGCAAAAGCTGACGGTATCTATTTACATCGATAGAAATACGCTTGATACTATCAATGATTTTACCGGTCTCGATATCAAGAAGAATTATATTAGAGTGCTTGCCCATAATCTCAACAATGAGTCTCTTTGATACTGTAAAGCCAAGTTCATTAAGAGCTTCTATATCGATTTCGACAATTCTCTCGGATCCATACTGTCTTACTTCTGTGATTCTGCCGCCTTGAAGATGTTTCCTTAAAAGCATGCAGAAGGCTTGCGGATTCTCAGGATTCCTATATTTATTTTCTGTAAGGCAAATTCTTGATGACTGACTGCCAGAAGACATAATCAATCTTACATTGCCAATTTTTGTATAAACCTGAATAAGGAGATCTTCAGGACTCGGCTGGTAAATCTTGTCGATTTTGCCGAGAGTGAGAATCTCCGAGAGTTCAGTTGCTATTCCATATGTTACTATTCCGTCAAAAGCCATGCTATTACTATAACACTAGAAAGCCTCAATTTAAAGAAATATTGTTTCATATGACACAAAATGATAGAATTGTACCAAAGAAAAGATTGGATTGGAGAGAGCAAATGATTAAAAGTATGACAGGCTTCGGAAGAGGCAAATACCAGGATGAGGTTAGAACCGTAACCGTTGAAATTAGAGCTGTTAACCATAGATATTGCGACATTTATGTTAAGCTTCCAAGGAAGTATTCTTTCGCAGAAGAGAAGATTAAAGGAGAGATAAAGAAGTACCTTTCAAGAGGCAAGATTGAGGTTTCAGTAAATATAGACAATCACGGGACATCTGAGAATGCCGTTAGACTTGATGAAGCGCTGGCAGCAAACTATTATGAGGCTTTGACTAAGTTAAGTGATAGTTTTCTGAGTGAAGACATAGACTTAGTTGGAAGATCAAAGATTAGCCTAGAGCTTCTGGCTAATATGCCTGATGTACTCAAGGTTGCTCCTGCAGAGGAAGATGAAGATGCAATTACAAAGGCCTTCCTAGATGCGACAGACGAAGCAGCTAAAGATATTTGCACTATGAGAGAGACCGAGGGTGCAAAGCTTGCATCAGATCTTCTAATGAGAGCAGATATTATAGAATCTCTTACAGAAAGAATCTCTCAAAGAGCTCCATCAATCGAGACTGAATATGCTGCAAAATTCAAGGAACGAGTTGAAGAACTGCTTCAAGGAGTAGCTGAGGTTCCAAGCGAGCGAGTTGCTCTAGAGGCTGCGATTTTTGCAGATAAAGCAAATATTACTGAGGAACTTGTTAGACTAGGAAGTCATATACAGCAACTGAGAGATTTCTTGAATAAAGGTAACGAAGCGATTGGTAAGAAGATAGACTTTCTTGTACAGGAGATGAATAGAGAGGCGAATACAATCGGTTCGAAGTCGAATGATAATGACATTACAAATATGATGTTGGAACTTAAAGCAGAAATCGAAAAAATCCGTGAACAAGTGCAGAATATAGAGTAGTTTTGTGATATAATTAATCGTTAATTATGCGGGGAGTGAATAAATGAGCAAAGAACACAAGAATGGCAAACTCTATGTTGTTTCGGGTCCTTCCGGAGCTGGTAAAGGAACGATTTGCAAAGAGATAGCATCAAGAGAGCAAGTTGAAATCTCAATTTCAATGACTACAAGAGAGCCAAGGACTGGAGAAGTCGATGGCAAGGATTACTACTTTGTCAGTAAAGAGGAATTTGAGGAGAGCGTAGCTCAGAATAATTTGCTTGAATGGGCAAGTGTTCATGGGAACTTTTATGGAACACCGAAGGACGCAGTCATGAAGAGAATCGAACGAGGAAGAAATGTGATTCTTGAGATTGATGTGCAAGGAGGTCTTCAAGTTAAGAAAGCAATGCCGGAGACTGTATTGGTATTTATTTTGCCGCCTAGCATAAGCGAACTGAGACAGAGGCTGACAGGCCGTGGTACTGACGCCAAGGATGTTATTGAAAGGCGAATGAATCAGGCAATCAATGAGATTAAGTTGATTGGAGAATACGATTATTACATTGTTAACAACGAGGTTGAAGGTGCTGTTGAAGACCTTCAAGCGATTATAAATGCGGAAGCTAGTAAGGTTCCGAGTAAGGTAAGATCAATTATCAGTAGATATGAAAACGAGGAGGGCAAGTAATGCTATTATATCCACCAGTAAATGAGATTCAGGAAAAGGTTGACTCAAGATACACACTAGTTACTTTGGCTGCAAAGAGAGCAAGAGATATTATTGATGGTAAGCCACCACTACTTGATGACCTATGCGAGAGAGAAGTAAGTGAAGCAGCAAGAGAGATTATGGAAGACCTTATCACTTACAGACGTCTTGACCCTCAAGAAGCAGAGGCACTTGAAGCAGAGAGATTAGCTAGAGAAAATGAGACAGTAAATACTGAAACTGTAGCAGCTACAGAAACTACAGAAGCTGAGACCGTTGTTGAAGTTGAGACTGCATAATTCACTGCTGAAACTGTTGTAATAGAGGAATAATCTATAACGAAGCAACCGAGGCTATCTTAGATGCAAACAACTTTATGCATTAATCACGCAAATATGTTGATGGAGTTGCCTCGATTTTATGAATTTGCTTGCAATTTTTAGCTTGTAATACAAGTGAATAAGGTAATTGAAAATGGGAATCACTTGTGGTTCTCATTTCGTGCAAATGGGGAATATAATGCTTGAATCATTAAAATTAACGACTAGAGAATTTCATAAAGAGAATACAATTGTTGAGGTTGGAGGAGTAAGAATCGGCGGAGATGAACCGGTTATTATTGCGGGACCTTGTGCTGTCGAATCTTATGAGCAGATGATTAAGACTGCTTTGGCTGCTAGAAAGGCTGGAGCTAAACTGCTGCGTGGCGGAGCATATAAACCTAGAACCTCACCATATGACTTTCAAGGTCTAGGCAAAGAAGGCCTTAGAATACTAAGCAAAGTTAAGAAAGAGTCGGGAATGCCCGTTGTCTCTGAAATATTAGAGGTCGCAGATTTGCCTCTGTTTGAGGACATAGATATTCTGCAAGTTGGCTCAAGGAATATGCAGAATACTGCACTTCTTAAGGCGCTTGGTAGACAGAATAAGCCGGTGCTTCTTAAGAATGGTGTTGCATCATCCTATGAAGAGTGGCTTGCAGCTGCTGAATATATTATGGATGAAGGAAATAGCAATGTGATTCTATGTGAGAGGGGAATTAGAACCTTCGAGACATATACAAGGAATACACTAGATATTGCAGCGGTTCCAATTATGAAGAAACTAAGTCACTTGCCAATTATTGTTGATCCAAGTCATGGCACAGGTTGGAGAGATCTTGTTAAACCTATGGCTTTAGCGTCACTAGCAGCTGGAGCTGACGGAATAATGCTTGAGATGCATTGCAACCCCGAAGAAGCTCTGTCCGATGGATTACAATCACTAGATATAAGTGAGTTTGAAGAACTCATGTCCAAGATAAGAAGATAGTTTACTAGAGTCATAGCCCGTGGAGAGGAGATTAGTCTAATAATGAAGACCATTGATTGCAAGTCGATGAAAGGGAGAATTGAAGTTAAGTGTTCTAAGTCAATTGCACAACGCTACATGATTCTGTCCTATCTTGCAGGAAAAAATGATGAAGCTATCAATATTGAAAGAAGGGTTGGTAAGCTTTCTGAGGATGTCGCTGCGATGAAAGACTGCTTAGAATCCTTAATTGAAACGCCTGTAGATAAAGAGGCGGATTTAGGATGCAAAGAAAGTGGAACTACTTTAAGAATTCTTATGCCAGTTATACCAGCACTAGGAAGAAAGGGAATTCTAATTCCTGAAGGAAGCCTTGCTGATAGACCGATTGCAGCACTAGAAGATGAACTTGTTGACCATGGTGCCACAATTATTGACAGAGATACAGGAATATTTGTAAAGGGCCCAATAGAACCGGGCGAGTATAGAATGTCAGGGAATGTTAGCTCTCAATATACATCGGGACTTCTAATTGCTTTGGCAATTTTGGATGAAGACAGTTCAGTTTATTTGGATGCTAGGCCACAATCTATGCCATATATCGAGATGACTATGCGTTGTCTTGAGCTATTTGGGGTAAAGATTGAAATCGAGCGCTATGGAAGAGGTTTCTTATTTAAGGTCCCTGGGGATAGCCAAATCCAGTGGACTGAGGAATGCACTACATTGTTCGAGGGCGATTGGTCAAATGGGTCAATGTGGCTAGCAGCAAATTATCTTTTAAATGACACACTAGAGGTTCGTGGCCTTTCAGCTGAATCTTTGCAAGGTGACAGAAAGTACGCAAGTATATTATCGTTATATTTAGATAACAAAAGAAAAATTATTAATATTGATGTTGGGGATACACCAGATGTTGTACCTGCAATCGCTCTAGTTGCAGCGACATCAAATGCAAGGACCATTATTCAGAATGCAGGAAGACTAAGGTTTAAGGAATCGGATAGACTGTATGCAATTGCTCAGATATTGAAGCATCTAGGTGCTAAAGTTACAGAGCTTGAGAATGGATTGCAAATAGAGGGAACATACGGACACCTACTTAAAGGGTCTGATAAAGATGTAGAGACATATAATGATCATAGGATGGTTATGCTAGCAGCATTTCTTTCAATAGT
>JAAZHB010000032.1 GCA_012510935.1 Clostridiales bacterium | reverse complement strand
GCATTTGAATTCTATCAGATGGACGGAGTTAAGGTACATAAAGGTGATCAGCTTTTCCCAAGGCTAGATATTGAAAAGGAACTAGAGGAACTAGAACGTATCAATCAAGCAAATGCTAATGCTTAGTTGATGTTGATAGGGAACCTAGAGGACATTATTTTAGACTTAAGGGCCCGAATTATTTCAGGCCCTTGTTTTTTATTTGAGGGGCAAAATGTTATTTGACGCACATACACATTTGAATTATGAAGAATATTCAGAAGAAGAAAGAGAAGATAGAGCAAGAACGATTGGAGAATCTGACCTCGCATATATCATAGATGTAGGCGACAATGTCTCTTCTACTGAACTTGCAATAGAGAATGCACACAAGTATTCGTGGTGTTATGCTTCAGCTGGAATCCATCCTGAACATGCTTCAACGGCAACTGATGAAGATATCAATCGTATTAGAGAACTTGCTAAGGATGAGAAGGTTAAGGCTATTGGAGAGATAGGTTTAGACTTTTACTATGGTAAGGATGATAGGCCACAGCAGATTGATTTGTTTAGAAAGCAGCTCAAATTAGCAAATGAACTTCGCTTGCCAATAATAGTGCATACCAGAGATGCTAACCAGCTTACATTGGACATATTAAAAGAAGAAGGAGCTTTCTCTGATGAAAGAAAGTCTTGGTTCCCAAAGAGACCAGGTGAGAACAGAGAGATGGTGGATGATGCAAGGGTGCAGCTGCATTGTTACAGTGGAAGTGTTGAACTAGCATTAGAATATGTCAAGTTAGGAGCAACAATTTCACTTGGCGGTCCAGTCACTTTTAAGAATGGACGCAAGGCGGTGGAGGTTCTGAAGGCTATTCCTATTGAGTTCATTATGTCGGAAACGGATGCTCCTTTTATGGCACCCGAACCGCTTCGAGGAAGACCTAATAGGGCTGAATATGTAGAGCATGTAGTCAGACGAATGGCTTTGCTAAAGGGTATTAGCTACGAAGATGCTGCGACGAAGCTTACCGAGAATGGCTGCAGATTTTTTAACATTGAGACGAACTAAAGGCAGCTTTTGCCTATAGGAGAAATTATATGGGACTTGATTTCAAAAATAATATAAAAGGGTCAGCAACAAAAAAAGTAATTTCAAAAATCATAGATAGCGATCTTATCCAGGGCTTCGATAGTCTAGTGGTAGGATTTTCGGGTGGACCCGATTCCATGTGCTTGCTGCACGCACTTTCGCAGATTGCACCAAACTTTAATTTTAATTTGTTTGCAGTTCACGTCAATCATCATTTGAGAGGAAAGAAGTCAGATGAAGAAGAAGAAAGAGCAATAGCTTTCTGTGAAGAGCTGGATATAGATTGCACAGTTTATGAGATAGATTGCGAAGAGATAGCTAAGGCTGAGAAGATATCACTAGAAGATGCGGGGAGACTCGCAAGATATCAAATATTTGATGAGGCGGTAGATTTGTTAATTGGAGAAGAAGGCTTTGAAGAGAACCGCGTCTCCATCGTTACCGCACACAATGCAGATGATCAAAGTGAGACAGTTCTCCACAGATTGATCAGAGGTACCGGAGTAAGCGGCTTAACTGGAATTCATTCGATTAGGCCATCTGAAGAAGGTAATCCTATCATAAGACCACTTCTTAATGTTACAAGAGAAGAAGTTGAGAACTACATTTTAGAGAACGACCTTAAACCTAATATAGACGAATCCAACTTTGTTGCAGATGCGACTAGAAACAAGATAAGACTGAAGCTTATTCCATACCTTGAGAAGAACTTCAATCCTTCGATAAAGGCATCTCTTAGAAAATTTAGTGAGATAGCTGATTTAGAGAATCAGTTTATGGAAGGTGTTACATTATTGTTCTTAAGCGAGGCAGTTTCCTTTGAAGAAGAAAGACTTGCAGTATGTATAGATATTGAGGCGGCCAAAGACGTGCACAGAGCAATTCTTCTAAGAGCGGTGAGCAATTTGCTCAAAGGAATAATACTAGATGAGAATGTGACATCAGAGCACATTCAAAATGTCACCAAATTGTTGGAGTCCGAATCACCTTCTGGGAGAATCGACTTGCCCGGCGAGTTTGTCGCACAAAGAGAGTATGGGGAGTTACTCCTTCTCCCAAGGGAGTTTGCACAAGAATCTAAGCCGGACGAAAGCATCAAACTCTCGCCAACGGTTATGTTGATAAGCTCATTTTGTCCAGTTGAGGATGAAATATATGCAGCCTTTGATTTTGAATTGTTCAACGATATCTACCCAGGTATGGCTGGTGAGGTAAAGCTAAGAACGAGAAAAGAGGGCGACTTCATTGCCATCAAGGATGGAAAGCGCAAGAAATTGCAAGATTATCTAGTGGATTCAAAGATTAAAAAATCAGATAGAGATTCAATACTGGTAGCCGCAGTTGAAAATGAGGTCCTTTGGATTCCACCAAATTCCTTGCTGCCGTCAAAAGCGCAGAGAGAAAAAGGTAAGTTTTCACAAAATTATCAGATTACTGACACAACAGAAAGGGTCCTATTCCTTGAAATAGAAGACACGATATGATAAAATTTAATGAAATTTTGTGATAATAAACAAATTTCGTGCCTTTAAAGGCGAGAAAAGGAGAAAGAGTTGAATAAAAAAAATAACAAGAAGAATTTAGGAATATATCTTCTAATCTTTGTATTTATTCTCGGTTCGATCTATATGTTTGATAATCTTACAAGCGGAACTGAGACTAAGGAAATTAAATTTTCACAGTTTGCATCACACCTAGAGAGTGGTAGTTACGAGAAGATTAATATTACTGATAGAACTCTTACAGGAACTAAGGATGGCGGCAACAAGGAAGTTGCTTATGCCCCATCTGCCCTTGAGATTAATTGGCTAGAAGAAAAATATATCTACCCAATGCTTGATGAAGGTAAAATTATTATTGAAAGTGATGCCCCAGAAAGTGGATTCAGTATTCTTTCTGCGTTACCTACAATAATTATGCTTGTCTCAATGGGATTCTTGTTCTTCTTCCTTATGAATCAAGGTGGTAACAAGCAGGCGTTCCAATTTGGCAAGAACAAAGCAAAGCTTTATAAGGACAATAATAAGAAAATTACATTTAAAGATGTTGCGGGACTTGAGGAAGAGAAGCAAGAGCTATCAGAAATTGTCGATTTCCTTAAACACCCACTTAAATATACAAGCCTAGGCGCCAGAATTCCTAAGGGTGTGCTCCTTGTAGGAAGCCCGGGAACTGGTAAAACATATATCTCAAGAGCTACTGCAGGTGAGGCAGGCGTTCCATTCTTTACAATTTCCGGATCGGATTTTGTGGAGATGTTTGTCGGCGTCGGCGCATCAAGAGTTAGGGATCTGTTTGCAGAAGCAAAAAAGAACGCGCCTTGTATCGTTTTCATAGATGAAATCGATGCTGTTGGTAGAAGAAGAGGTGCTGGTCTTGGCGGCGGAAACGACGAAAGAGAGCAGACTTTGAATCAGCTGCTCGTTGAGATGGACGGATTTGATAATAATCTCGGCATTATAATTTTGGCAGCAACTAATAGACCTGATGTTCTTGACCCTGCATTGCAAAGACCTGGAAGATTCGACAGACAGGTTGTTATTGGAATGCCTGATGTTAAGGCAAGAGAAGAGATTATTCGTCTATACACTAAGAACAAACCTTTAGATGATGATGTTCATCCTGAGGTTCTAGCAAAGAGAACTGCAGGTTTTTCACCAGCAGACATCGAGAACCTTATTAATGAGGCAGCTTTACTTACTGCAAGAAGAAATGGCATCAAGATTAGAATGGACGAGATTGAGGAAGCTACTACTAAGGTAATGGCTGGACCTCAAAAGAAATCTAGAGTATTTTCAGATGCTGAGAAGAATCTTACAGCTTATCATGAGGCTGGACATGCCATCGTAATGAGAGCAACTCCAGATTCAGACCCAGTTCACCAGATTACAATTATTCCAAGAGGAATGGCAGGCGGATTCACAATGTGGCTTCCAGAGGAAGACAGATTCTTTGAGACAAAGGGTCACATGGTGAATTCAATGAAGCATCTTCTTGGTGGGCGAGTTGCAGAAGCTTTGAAGCTGGACGATATAAGCACAGGTGCAAGTAATGACCTTGAGAGATCTACTGCAATAGCAAGAGCTATGATTACAAAGTATGGATTTAGTGAGAAACTTGGTCCAGTAAGCTTCAGTTCAAATGATGAAGTTTTCCTTGGAAGGGACTTTACAACTAAGCAGAATTTCTCAGAAGAAGTTGCAGCCGAGGTTGACTACGAGATAAGAACTCTTTTGAACGATTGCTATGAGAAGGCAAAGCAGATTCTTATCGAGAATGATGATGCATTTGAGAGAGTTGCACAGGCGCTTCTTCTTGTTGAGACTCTTGATGGCGAACAGTTCGAGCAGTTGTTCACTGGCGAAGTAAGCCCTGAAGAACTAGCGGAAATAGTCATGAAGAAAAATGATGAAATACAGAAGAGAAATGATATGGAAGCAACAGAAGCGGCTAGACTCATCGAAGAGAGACAGAAAGAGATGGAGGCATCGCTAGAGGCTGCTAGAAAAGAAATTCTCGGAAAATATGATATGGATGATGATTCAGAGGACAAGCCGGAGAACAGTGGAGCTGAGTTTGAAGAATACCATAGACCAACAGAAAAGGTTACTGTTAAACCATTAAAGACTCAAAAGCCTGCTGAAGAGGACGGCAATGATAGCGAAGAGAATGAAGCGGCTAATGAGGATAAGACAGAATCTACTGACGACAGCGAGAATGAAGATAAATAATAGTTTGTAGCAGGGAAGAAGCAGGAGAAATGTTATGAGAATTACCGTAGAAGATTGCCTTAAGCTTGACGCCTTTAATGGTTGCAAGGTTCTGACAGGCAAGCGTAAGAGTGACAGAAGAGTTCGTAGCGTATCTGTACTCGATGAAGACAATATTGAAAAGGGCATTGAGCGTAATGGCATTAAGGAACAGATGGTCATAACACATTTTTGGTCCATTAAGAATGACATTCCTGCACAGTGTAGAGCGGTTAGCGGACTTGGAAGAAAAGGAATCTCGGCGCTGGTTATTTATTTGAGTACGGAAGGAATTCCAGAGGTTGACGATGCTGTTGTTAAGAGCGCAGAAGAATCTGGCTTGATGCTTATTACAATTCCTGATTATGACAAAGTGACATATTCTATGCTCATTGAACAAGTTCTTGATAAGATTCTTTACGGCCATAATTACAGTGATAATATCTTAAATAATACAATTTTCCACCTGCTCAACTTTGATAAGCACAGCAGTTTCCCAGTAGCTCTGCGTGAAGCTGCTATGTACAATGATTACCAGATTGTTCTAATGACGGTGGAGTATAATCCGATTCTCACTATTGAGACAAGACATCTAGTTAAGATTGATGATGCGATTAGGATTGCTCGTAGGGATGATGCAATTCATCCAACTACATTCACAAGAGTTTCAACTGATGATGTAATAACATATTGGGGGTATATCAATATTGGTGATCAACAATATGTATTGATGATTTGTGATAATGAAGATAATTATTCAGCGATTGAGATGAAGAAGCTAGCTGAAATAATTGAGCTAGCAATTGGTATGTGGAAGTACACACCGGAGAGAGACTCAAGATCTGAGTTCAT
>JAAZHB010000031.1 GCA_012510935.1 Clostridiales bacterium | reverse complement strand
TAACAAGAAGAATTTAGGAATATATCTTCTAATCTTTGTATTTATTCTCGGTTCGATCTATATGTTTGATAATCTTACAAGCGGAACTGAGACTAAGGAAATTAAATTTTCACAGTTTGCATCACATCTAGAGAGTGGCAGTTATGAAAAGATTAATATTACTGACAGAACTCTAACTGGAACTAAAGATGGGGGCAACAAGGAAGTTGCTTATGCACCATCTGCACTTGAGATTAATTGGTTAGAAGAGAAATATATCTATCCAATGCTTGATGAAGGGAAAATTATTATTGAAAGTGATGCCCCAGAAAGCGGCTTTAGCATTCTTTCTGCGTTGCCGACAATAATAATGCTTGTCTCGATGGGATTCTTGTTCTTCTTCCTTATGAATCAAGGCGGTAATAAACAGGCTTTCCAGTTTGGCAAGAACAAAGCAAAGCTTTATAAGGACAATAATAAGAAGATTACATTTAAAGATGTTGCTGGACTTGAGGAAGAGAAGCAAGAACTTTCAGAAATTGTTGATTTCCTTAAGCATCCAATTAAGTATACAAGCTTAGGCGCGCGAATTCCTAAGGGAGTTCTCCTCGTAGGAAGTCCGGGAACAGGTAAAACATACATCTCGAGAGCTACTGCTGGTGAGGCAGGCGTTCCATTCTTTACGATTTCTGGTTCGGATTTTGTAGAGATGTTTGTCGGTGTTGGTGCATCAAGAGTAAGAGATCTTTTTGCAGAAGCAAAAAAGAATGCGCCTTGTATTGTTTTCATAGATGAAATTGACGCTGTTGGTAGAAGAAGAGGTGCTGGACTTGGCGGAGGAAACGACGAACGAGAACAAACTTTGAACCAACTTCTTGTTGAGATGGACGGATTTGATAATAATCTTGGTATTATAATTTTGGCAGCAACTAATAGACCTGATGTTCTTGATCCTGCGCTGCAAAGACCAGGAAGATTTGATAGACAGGTTGTTATTGGAATGCCAGATGTTAAGGCAAGAGAAGAGATTATTCGTCTATACACTAAGAACAAGCCTTTAGATGATGATGTTCATCCTGAAGTTCTTGCAAAGAGAACGGCAGGCTTTTCACCAGCCGATATTGAGAACCTTATTAACGAGGCAGCTTTACTAACTGCAAGAAGAAATGGTATCAAGATTAGAATGGATGAGGTTGAGGAAGCTACTACTAAGGTGATGGCAGGTCCTCAAAAGAAGTCAAGAGTAATATCTGACGCAGAAAGAAAGCTTACTGCTTATCATGAGGCTGGACATGCTATCGTTATGAGATCAACACCAGATTCAGATCCGGTTCATCAGATTACAATTATTCCAAGAGGAATGGCAGGTGGGTTCACAATGTGGCTACCAGAGGAAGATAGATTCTTTGAGACAAAGGGCCATATGATAAATTCTATTAAGCATCTTCTCGGTGGACGAGTTGCAGAAGCTTTAAAGCTAGATGATATAAGCACAGGTGCAAGCAACGACCTTGAGAGATCCACTGCAATTGCAAGAGCGATGATTACAAAGTATGGATTCAGCGAGAAGCTCGGTCCAGTAAGTTTCAGCTCAAACGATGAAGTTTTCCTAGGAAGAGACTTTACAACTAAACAGAATTTTTCAGAAGAAGTTGCAGCCGAAGTTGATTACGAAATAAGAACTCTTTTGAATGATTGTTATGAGAAGACAAAGCAGATTCTTATTGAGAATGATGAGGCATTTGAGAGAGTTGCACAAGCACTTCTACTTGTTGAAACGCTTGATGGCGAACAGTTTGAGCAGTTGTTTACCGGCGAAGTAAGCCCTGAGGAACTAGCTGAAATAGTCAGAAAGAAAAATGATGAAATACAGAAAAGCAATGATATAGAAGCGGCAGAAGCGACTAGGCTCATTGAAGAAAGACAGAAAGAGATGGAAGCATCGTTAGAGGCTGCTAGGAAAGAATTTCTCGGGAAATACGATATGGATACTAATTCAGATGATGAGGCAGAAAATAGCGAAGCTGAATTTGAAGAATACCATAGACCAACAGAAAAGGTTGTAGTAAAACCGTTAAAGACTCAGAAGCCTGCTGAAGAAGATACAGATAATGGCAGTGGGAATGAAGTAGCTTATGAGGACAAGACAGAATCTATTGACGACAGTAAGAATGAGGACGAATAATAGTTTTTAGCCGGGAAGAAGCAGGAGAAGTGTTATGAGAATTACCGTAGAAGATTGCCTAAAGCTTGATGCCTTTAATGGCTGCAAGGTTCTGACAGGCAAGCGCAAGAGTGACAGAAGAGTTCGTAGCGTATCTGTACTCGATGAAGACAATATTGAAAAGGGCATTGAGCGTAATGGAATTAAGGAACAGATGGTCATAACACATTTCTGGTCCATCAAGAATGATATTCCTGCACAGTGCAGAGCGGGTAGCGGACTTGGAAGAAAAGGAATCTCGGCGCTGGTTATTTATTTGAGTACGGAAGGAATTCCAGAAGTTGATGATGCGGTTGTTAAGAGCGCAGAAGAGTCAGGCCTTATGCTTATTACGATTCCTGATTATGACAAAGTTACATACTCTATGCTTATTGAACAAGTTCTAGATAAGATTCTTTATGGCCATAATTACAGTGATAATATTTTGAATAACACAATTTTTCACCTGCTTAATTTTGATAAACACAGCAGTTTCCCAGTAGCTCTGCGTGAAGCTGCTATGTATAATGATTATCAGATTGTCCTAATGACTGTGGAATATAATCCTATTCTTACAATTGAGACAAGACATCTTGTTAAAATTGATGATGCGATTAGGATTGCTCGTAGGGATGATGCAATTCATCCAACTACATTCACAAGAGTTTCAACGGATGATGTAATTACATATTGGGGATATATCAATATTAGCGATCAACAATATGTATTGATGATTTGTGATAATGAAGATAACTATTCAGCGATAGAGATGAAGAAGTTAGCTGAAATAATTGAACTAGCAATTGGTATGTGGAAGTACACACCGGAGAGAGACTCAAGATCTGAGTTCATCAAGTCAGCGGTTAGAGGAGACATGAGTTTTTGCTACACACTTCTTGAGGAAGCAAGTCTTAAAGGTATGC
>JAAZHB010000030.1 GCA_012510935.1 Clostridiales bacterium | reverse complement strand
TGTGTCGTATGTGGAAACATATCCACTGGTGTTGCTTCAACAAAGTTATATCCATTTTCTGATAGGAACTTAATATCCCTTGATAGAGTCCCCGGATCACATGAAATATACACAATTCTGTTAACGCCTGCTTGAGCAATTGACTTAAGAAGAATCTCGTCACAGCCCGCGCGAGGTGGGTCAAGAACGGCTACAACTTCCTTCTCTTCATTAAACAAAGCTTCTTCTAGAAGTCTTTCTGCACTTCCATCTTTCTGAGCAAGCTTTATGCCCCCTTCTGCCTCAATTTCTGGGTCAGTTTCTGCCTCTGCATGAGTTGAAATGATGTTCTCAAGTACACCCTCTGCAGTTCCACAAATATATCTTGTATTCAGTATTCCATTGATTACTGAGTTTCTGTTTGCATCCAAGGTAGCAGCTTTAACGGACTCGATTCCAATAACTTGCTCAGCCTTGTCAGCCATGCTTAACCCAATCGTTCCGATTCCGCAATAAAGGTCTAGAACTGTCTCATTGCCTTTGAGTGCCGCATAAGCATTTGCAATTTCATAGAGCTTTTTCATTTGCTCATAATTCACCTGATAAAAAGATGGTGCTGATATTTCAAAAGAAAGTGTCTTTCCATCTGCAAACTCAACTTCATCTATTATTGTGCGTGAGCCGGCAACTGATTTATATTTGCCATCTGAAAGCGTATATACGCTCTCAAGAGAATATCCAATTGATGATATTTCTTCATCTAAAGCATAGACTAATTCCTCCATAGCTTCCGGCTTTAGTGATGCACTTCTTGCTTTACCCTTAGAATCTGTGAAAACTGCCATCTCCAAGACCACCATAACTGCGCCTGTTCCAAAAGCTGTCTTAACTGTAACCTTAGAAATCTTCCCTTGACCAAGCTCTCTGATTACCATTGATACAACATCAGCAGACTTAGCTTGAAGCCAACATTCTTCAACATCAACAATTCTGTGTGACTTCTTCTCGTGGAAACCGACCAGACCCTTGCGCGCCTGGTACTCCGCCTTGTTCCTGTACTTGAAAGGCACAAGGCGTTCGCAGTCGGGCTCACCAGCCTGCCCGCAATCAGTTCCTTCAGCCGCGGGCCCATCAGCCTGCCCGCCAACGGTTTCCCTAACAACCGGCGCCTCAAGCCCCGCAATCCTCACCAGCTTGTCCGCAACCTGCTTATGCTTAATCAGAAGCTGAGTCTCGTAATCCATATTCAAATAATCGCATCCACCGCACTTCCCAAAAGCTGGGCAAATCGGCTCAATCCTGTGCTCCGATGCATCAACAACCTCAGCTAGATCCGCATAAGCAAAATTCTTCTTAAGCTTTGTGATTCTTGCTTTTACCTCGTCACCAATTACGGCGCCGGAAATAAAGACCGCCAGTCCATCGACCCTGCCTAGGCCCGAACCTTCCGAAGTCATGTCCACAATCTTTGTCTGTATAATATCGCCTTTTTCCATTAATTCTCCTCTACCTCAATCATCGCCGCGAACTCCTTTAGCTTAGCAAACCTCTTGCTAACACCAGGCTTTTTAATTGGCGGCTCAAGTGCCTCTCCTATTTCTGTAAGTGATGCTTCGGGCCTTTCCTCTCTAATCAAGGCAACAGCCTGAAGCGGGTCTGGCAGGTTGCTGAACTGGCCAGCATCTTTAATCGCTTTGATCCACTCGAGTTGCTCTTCAGAAGCAGTCAAAGTCCTGTCCATATTTGCACTGTCGCAATTAAGAATTCTTTGAGTATCCCTTCTGATTCCCATATTAATCCTTACTTCCTCAAACTCAAGAACAGAGTCATCAGCTCCCATGATACTCATCAAGTCGCTGATGTAGTCCGCCTTCTTTAAATATACAATGCAATCATTCTTCCTCTTTGTCTGATTAGCAGACATATCCTCAAAGGAATTAATCAATTTGCGAAGGTCATTAGCCAGCTGCTCGTGCTTAACTATGAACTCCATGTGACAACCGCTCCTTGGCTCGCTTATTGTCCCGCAGCCGAGGAAAATCCCTCTAATATAGGCTCGCTTGTCACATTTCTTTGACACAATCGGCGGATATATTCCATCGCTGAAATAATCGTTGCCCTCCTTAATTAGCATCATTCCGGTCTCTCTTAGAATTTGCGAGCTCTTCTCATCCGGGTTAATTGTGAGAGAATATCTGTATCCGTGCGCACGAGCCTTCCCCGGCATCATTGACTCACCAATCTCAAGTCCTGCGTTGCTATCAAAATATTCCTTAATAAGCTTCTTGTAGTGTCTCGCGATAGCTGCATTCTCGGTAGAAGCAACAATTTTGAATTTGCCGCCTCCCGCCAACCTAAGAGAACCGGTCACCCTAAGGAAGCCGGAAATTTCCGCAAGCATACAACATTTTTTTCTAGGAACGAGCCTGGACAGCTCGTTCTTTACTTCAGAACTAAAGCTCATTATAGCCCCTTTGCCATCAGGTCAAGGTCTCTATGCATAACGCTGGTTGTAATTCCGTCAGCTTCAAACATCTTCGCAAGAGCATTTACCATTGCAACACTTCTGTGATGTCCGCCCGTACAACCAATCGCAATATTTATGTGGTATTTACCTTCTCTAATATAGCCTTCAATCATTCCGTTTACAGTCGCATGGAAAGAATCAAGGAATGGTTTAGCTCCTGGGTCCTTCATCACATAATTAACTACCTTCCTATTATTACCGGTAAGCTTCTTAAGGCTTGGCAGGTAGTACGGGTTCCTTAAGAATCTCATATCCATCACAAGGTCCGACTCAACAGGTATTCCATATTTAAAACCGAACGAAGTAATATTAATCTTGAATGCGTTTGTGTCCACGCCGCCAAAAACAGCCTCGTTCAGTTGTGTATATAGATTTGCAACCTTAAGCCCCGTCGTATCGATTATGATGTCCGCGCGTTTTCTAATCGGATTCAGCAAAGACCTTTCTTTCTCAATTGTCTGAATGTTAGCCTTGCCGCCAGACAAAGGATGCGGCCTTCGAAGTTCACTATATCTTTTGACAAGAGTCTCGTTAGTTGCCTCTAGGTACACAATAGATAAGGAAAGCCCAGGCAATGACTTAAGAGAATCTATTACCCTCTCTAGGTCTGCAAAAAAGTTCTTGGTTCTTGTATCTGTTACGAAAACTATCTTGTCGAGGGTTGCCGCTCCCGTAGACGAGAGTTCAAGGAAACTCTTTATCAATGCAGGCGGCATGTTATCAACGCAATAATAGCCTTGATCCTCAAACCAATCCGCTGTCCTTGATCTTCCGGCGCCAGAAAGTCCTGTTATGATTACAACTTTTAGCATGTTAACTCCTATTTATCTTCAAGTTCAACAATGTTTACTATTCTACCTATATCCAAGCCCGCCTCAATTGCTCTCTCCAAGCTGTGAACATACCTTCCGACCTGTGATGGCTGATGTGCATCACTTCCGATGATAAATTGCACATCGTATTTTGCAGCAAGCCTGATTTCATTAACTGTCATATGCTTGTGCTTTGAATTAATCTCCATTAAAGTATTAGTATCTTCACAAGCCTTGCAAAGAGTCCTCATGTCGAAAGGCCCCTTATCACCTGGGTGTGTCAATACTCTGATATTATTACTGTAAAGTGCACGAACAGCCAATTCGGTATTGAACTTGCGTAGCTCATTAATCCCTGCTTTTCCAAGCATATGATATCTATTTACAGTATTTGAAATCATTGCGCTACCCAGAACGCCATAATGATAGCCTGCATTTACAAAGTCATATAGTTCAAAATCTTCTGCCTTCACATCAAGCCCATTCGGAGTATTCTTGAAATTCGCCTCTACTCCCAGCAAAATATTCAATTCTGGGAAAAGAACTTTTGCTTCAGCTATCTCATCACGCATCTTCGGAATATCTCGCTGATTAATACCATATATCTCGCCTGGTCCATGGTCTGTTATAGCGACCTCCTTCAACCCAAGCGCAGAAGCTGCCGATGCAACCTCTAGAATTGTTCCTTTTGCGTGAAGATATGGGCCTGACCTTGAATAAGATGTATGCGTATGCCAATCAAATTCAAGCCTATATTTTCTTCTAAGAGATTCTCTCTTTCTATCTGAACTATTTTCCATACTATTATCATTCATCATAACTCTTCTCCAATTATTCTCACCTCGGGCTCAAGAAGAATACCGCTGTTTTGTAGAACCCTCTCTCTAACCTGTCTCATTAGCTCAAGGACATCATTACAAGTTGCCTCGCCAATATTGATTACAAAGCCTGAATGCTTTTCAGAAACCTGCGCTCCCCCGACGGTTAACCCTTTAAGCCCCGCCTCCTCAATCAATGCTGCGGCATATCCGGACGCCGGCCTTTTGAATGTCGAGCCAGCACTTGGAAAAGTCACCGGCTGCTTTGAATTCCTTTTCTGCGAAAGAGCCTTCAC
>JAAZHB010000029.1 GCA_012510935.1 Clostridiales bacterium | reverse complement strand
TAGACTCGATCAATCTATAAATAATTCGACCTGCCACTTCGGGATCATCGCCCTTAATCAATAACTTGTTCTCTCTAAGAATAATAGATGTTGATGTTGCGTGTTCAACAAGCTTAATATTTGTATCCAGATTACCAAATAATTCAGTTATGTCAAAATCATCTGGCAATTTCACCGCTAGTGTATGTAGTTTCTCTTGCATTTATTATTTCCCTTTCGAAGAATAATTGCTTAAATTATTAATACGCTATTTGCCTAAATATTCTCTTACAGCTTTGCTTACAACTGAGCCATCAGCCTTGCCGCCTAGCTCAGCCATAACTTCCTTCATAAGCTTACCCATACTTTTCATGTCTCTTTCCAAGCCAGACTTCTCAGCTATTTCAGCTACTGCAGTTGAAACTGCTTCTGCTGACATCTCTTCAGGAAGATATTTCTTAAGAACGGCTATTTCTGCCTCATAAGCACTCTTTAAATCTTCTCTTCCAGCTTTCTCAAAATCATCTAGCGCATCCGCTCTCATCTTAACTTGTTTCTTGATTATTGGGATTATATCCTCATCATTGTCCAAAACTGTTCTATTATCAATTTCAAATTGTTTAATAGCAGCTCTAACAAGGTTTACCGTTTCCTTGCGAGAATGATCTCCGCTCTTCATCGCATCCTTGTAGTCAGCTACTAGTTGTTCTTTTAAGCCCATTTTTTCTGCCTCCTAATTATTTGGAACATAAATTAATTCATATTATTATACTATTATTCTAATATAAAATCGACTATCAAAATCCTTTCTTTAATAAAATAAATAATTGCAAAAAAAGCGAAATGCGAACCATAAAGGTTCGCATTCGTGTAATTACGCATTATGTCGGCAATACTAGAACTTTCTTGCCTTCTTTCTTGCAGCCTCTGACTTCTTCTTACGCTTTACGCTTGGCTTCTCGTAATGTTCTCTCTTTCTGAGTTCTGCCATTACTCCATCACGTGCGCATGATCTCTTAAATCTCTTAAGAGCGCTCTCAAGGCTTTCGCTGTCTCTAACGACTACCTGTGCCATATTCCTATCTCACCTCCGTCCGTGTTTTAATAGCAATGGAACAGTTCGTCCATAACACAAGAATTATAACACCCACACACAGAAGAAGCAACAAAAATATAATTTACTTTTTTCAACCAATATTGTAACATTACAATATTGAAACGAGGGAAATAGATGAAACTCACAGACGAAGAAATTAAACGAATACTTATTAAAGAGAAAAGAAAGAAGGCGCGCAGGCGAAAGATGACGCGTCGTATAACTGCATTAATTGTGCTTATTTTTGCAATAGTAATAAGTATTGGGATATATGTTAACAGGGATAAGGTCAGCAAAATTGGCGAAGGCCGAGGAATAATTTATATAAATGCAGGACATGGCGGGGTTGACGGTGGAACTAGCGGATACGGACGGTTAGAGAAAGATGATAACCTCAAGCTTGCTCTTAAAGTCAGGGATTATCTTGAAGATAAAAACTTTGATGTCGTTATGGCTAGAGAGACAGATGAAGATGTAGATGCTTCACAAAGAAGCAAGGAAGCCGAAGATGTTGGCGCCCAGATAATGGTTTCACTTCACAGGAATCAAGTTAATGATGGTGAAGCTAGAGGTGTGGAAATATGGATTTCCTCCGACAACCCTTCCGACGATAACTTGCTATCTGAAAATATTCTAAATGCTCTTGTGAAAAACGGCTTTGAGTCTAGAGGTGTGCGTTCGGGAACCTTGACCGACCCTAACGACGATTATTATGAAAACATCATCAAAGGTATGACTTCTTGCCTGATTGAAGTTGGATTTGTGAGTGATAAATCTGATAACAAGCTTTTTGATAACAAATTGGATGAAAATGCAAAAGCAATAGCTGATGCAATAGAATTATCATTCGAGCAGCTTTACGAAAAAGATTCTTCAGGGAATTAAGAGCCTGAGCTGAAAGAATAAGAACCCAAAACAATATGTAAAAAGCGAACACTTCATCATTAATGAAGGGTTCGCTTTTTTATTATTATCTATTTTTTAAACTACGACAAATTGTCCACATTGGAACTTAGATTGGATCCTACTAATTGTATCCGAACTACCTGCTGCACATACATATTCTGCTTTATTAACAGCATCACTGGCATATCCTGGTCTTCCATTACTGCCATCAACAGTTACAACTTCTAGTGTTGAACAAAGAGGTCTGAACAAATCAAGCATGAAAACCTCTGGTTTACTATTGTACCCAAGAACCAAGTTGCAATCCTTACCAAGCATTAGGAGTTGTCTAATTGTACCAAGCATTACAGGAATTCCCATGTCTTGAGCAATTAAGGTTGCACCATTTGGAAAATCCTCCAGATTAATTCCCTCTCCAACACCTGTAATAACATCTAACGATGTGCCCACAGGCAACTCGCTCAATTCTCTAAAAGCATCGGTGCTAGTCCGGCAAACAACAGAAAAGCGGTCACTGTCATATTCACAAACAGGCATTGTGCATTTACCACACTCGGGAACAGTTAATTCAAGCTTCTGTCCCGGTCTTTCAAATCCGAGTTCATCAGTCTCAAAAGTTATTTTAAAAATATCATTTGTGAGCTGCATTTTCTCAGTAATAACACATCTTCCCTTTTTCATCAAAAGTCCTCCCATAAACGTGCCATGAGTTGATCATAAATCGACTATGATGAGTATACCATTTTGAAATTCGTCTTATGTGTATTCTATTTGAACAAAACAAAAAAATAATAAAAATTAAGGAGTTTCTATCTTCATGCGTGAATGGTTTATGCATACAAATTGTTGTGTCAAAGCCACGGAGAGCGCCGCTACCCAAAATGAAACCCGCCGAAACAACGGGTTCCAGCGTGGCTTTGTTATAATTATTTAATAAACTGAATTTCTTATCAAGCTAATTCCTATTTGTCAGCATTATCTGACTCTGATTCTACAACCTCAACTGATGTCTCATCAAGTGCCTCAACTGGATCAACTTCAGTTGGCACTGCTTCGGTTTTCTCAGGCGCAACCTGTAATTCTTCGCATTTTGGAGTTTCGGCATTGACTCTTGTAGGTGCAGCCTTTACCTCACTTATGTCCACAACATATGTATCAAGAATAAGGTCATGCCAAGCTCTATG
>JAAZHB010000255.1 GCA_012510935.1 Clostridiales bacterium | reverse complement strand
ATGGCTAGTAGGCTTCATCGCATATAGGTTCCTTATGACAGTTGACTTCGCGCTTGGCAATACAGTTCCAGACATGGTAATCACTATGATCCTATGCTATGCTGTTAATCGTTTTAGAAAAAAGTAGGAAGAAATAGAGATTAAGTTCTTTTAATTGTAGGAATTCTGTAATAAAATTAGTAATGGACATGATAAGCCTCCTTGATATTTGTTTTGTCACTTATATTCTAAGGGAAAAAGGCTTTCATGTCTTTTATTTTTTTAACTAAAATGGTGCTGACGATGAAATGTTATATCCATCACCAACACCATAAATTGTAGAACCATAAATTGTAGAACCAATATTTAGATAAACTAAAAGGAAAATGGATGCTTACTGCAAAACGCAGAAAGCATCCATTTTTTAATTCATTTGATTTATGTTAGTTCTTCTTATATCCACATTTATGGCAAACACCATTTTCATCCAATGCGATACCACATAGTGGGCAACGATCAATCTTATTATCTGTTGTATATTCTTCGGAAGCTGCATTTACACCACTTGTGAAAGTCAGCTTAGCAATATTCAGCTTGTCCTTCAAAAGGTCATATACAATCTTAATCATACCTTCTACTGTCATAGTCTCCTTTGTTACAACAAGACGGCATTCAGGATATGCAGTTGCAAGATCCGTCTTAAAAGCAGGCCCCTTCATAACATTATTTGGAGCACCACCCTTGATGCCTTGCTTATCATACAAATCAAAAATTGTCGAAATCCCTTAGAACTTTCCAAGCAATTCTCTAACTCTCATTGCATGGAAATACTATGTTGACACCTTGCCCAACTCTTTAAATTTTCCACAAAACCTTTGTTCACACCCTAGTTCAAATCCTGCTCCTCAAAGTTCCTAACACTTATCTTATATGTCGCACCCGTAAGCACAACGAATATTGCTACCCCTGCTACTAAGAAAATTATTTTTACCATAAAATTCTCTGTTCCCGGTGTGTCCAGCACATCCTTGACAAACGGTATTGCATAAGTTGATACAGGATCAAGACATGCAAGCACAAGGAGCACTGCGCTCGACTTTAAGAACGCGATTCCCACCTTAGCGACATCCTTGTAATAGCTATAAAAGAACACCAAGTTAAATATGCCATATACTATAAATGCTAGCCCATAAAGCGCCAGATTCGCATCCATTCCCGCCTGATTACCAAGCGGATTAAGTCTATGACTGAACACCGTAAACGGAATCATTATAGTCATTTGAAACATCTCAAGAATTATCGCAAATGCAAATCTCGCCCTGACAATGCTCTCTTTTGAAACCGGTAGATTGATTGAATAAACGATGTCATTGTTCTCCCTTCCCATAAGACAGGTAAAGAAAATTGACATAGCGGTATAAAAGAATATTACAATATAAGGATAGTTAGGTATTAGAACCATTGCTGATAGCGCGAGCATCAATGGTGTAATTGGATGCATCGCAAGCGCGAATTCTTTCCTTAGTAAATTAGTCATTGCTATATTCCTCCTTCTCTAGGTGGATCATAATCTCTTCAAGATTTGCCGAGTTGGTGTCCTTACTGAACTCTTTCGCATATTTAGTTCTAATAAGAGCAGAATATCCTGTCCTGCTTCGTTTGACACCAAGAATAAATTGCTTATATTCTTCAAGCTCCTCTTTGTTGTCGAATAACACAAGCTTGTATGCATTCTCGAAATCAGCTGTCTTCGATTCAGCTATAATATTGCCATTCTTAATATAGATAATATTGTCAGCACACTTATCTAAATCCGTTGTAATATGTGTCGAGAAGAGAATCGTCTTTCCGTCGTCAGCTAGATCCATGAAAATATCCAAAAGCTCATCCCTTGAAACCGGGTCTATTCCACTTGTTGGTTCGTCCAAAATAAGTAAGTCTGCGTTATGCGACAAAGCAAGTGTCAATGCATATTTAACCTTCATGCCTGCAGAAAGCTGTGATGGTGTCTTATTCTCATCAAGCTTAAACATTTTCATATAATTGTCGTATGCAGTATCGTCCCAATCTGGATAAAAAGTCTTACTAACCGCAGATATTTTCTTAAGCTTTTTCCTTGGGTAAAAATTTACACCGCTAGAAACAAAGCCGATTCGCCCTTTAATATCAGCTTCATTAATGTTAAAGTCCATCCCGAAGAACTCTATCTCTCCACTGTCCGGATGAACATAGTTGAATAGAGAGTTAAGAGTTGTCGATTTACCAGCGCCATTGCGCCCAATAAACCCAGTGATTTTACCTTTCTCAAGATTAAACGATACATGATTAAGCTTGAAAGCTGGGTACTCTTTGGATAAATTCTTTACTGTTAGTACATCCATCACAATTACTCCTCTTTCATTTCTTTCTCTTCCTCGGCAAAAATCTTATTTACTATTGTTGTCATCAAATTCTTAGGAGGTATTGCAATTCCCCTATCTATATCACCGAGAACTACTAGAGTGTCTCCAGGTTTTATTCCAAAAACATCTCTCGCCTCTTTAGGTATAACAAATTGCCCCTTCTCACCAACCTTTACGGTCCAAGCATATTTCCCTTCAGGTTTCTTCTTCATATTATGTCGTCTCCATTCGTATGATAAGTATGAAAAGTATGATTTTTTATACCTGAATTATACTCCTGTATTCCTCTATATACAACACATCTCTAATAAAACTTTTAATATATATCACATTCAACATTCGTCACATACTTACCAGCCTTGTTATTTGGTATTCAAAATACAGAATATATAAAAGTGTGATGTTTCTCACATAATTATGTATAAAAGTGTGATATTATGCCACTTATTATGTATTGTAGGCTGATATAAATAACACAAAACAGCAGCTATTCGGAAGCTTCCAAATAGCTGCTGTTAATTTTTGTCATTTATTAATTCTCTATTTCTTCAACTCTTCTAGCATTTCTTTCATAGTCTTACCATATACAGGGTGTCTCTTATATGGTGCAATCTCTGCCATTGGTTCAAGTACAAACTTCCTATTGTGCATATCAATATGTGGCACACACAAATCAACATCTTCGATAATGTCATCATCATAAAGCAAAATGTCTAAATCAAGAGTTCTTGGTCCCCAATGAATCTTGCGTTCTCTACCTGCTGCTTGCTCTATCTCATGTAGTCTCTCAAGCAATTCTCGTGCCGTCAAGAGAGTCTCGACTTCAATTACTCCATTAAGGAACTCGTCTTGCTCAACTCCGCCATAAGGTTTCGTTTGAATAAGTGAAGATATTTTCTTCAGCCTGCACAATCTAGTTTCCTTGATGTCCTTTATTGCATCATAGACAAACTTCTCTTTATCTCCCATGTTTGAGCCAAAAGCTATATATACTTTATGCCATTTTCTATAAATACTTACCGAGACAGATTCAAGCGGCAATCCAATTGGTGCCCAAGGCTTCTTGACTTCAATATCCACTGCTTTAATTAAGTCATCATAATTGAGAATGGTCTCAGCTAGGTGTTCGGCAACCGACTCAATCAAAAGATAGGTATCATCCTCCATCTGCCTCTTTATAAGATGGGACACCTCTCCATAATGAACCGATGTTCTCAAGTCGTCTGAAAGACCTGCTCTTCTTGTATCAAGATGCATGGCGCATGAAACAAGGAACTTCTGCCCTAACTTTGTTTCTTCTGGGAAAACCCCATGGTTGCAAAATACTTCAAGGTTCTCAATTTTAATTAAATCTTCCATTTAACCCATTCCTCATCTCTTCTCGACAGAATTGCCTTCGCTGTCTTGATTGCTCTACGGTTTTTCTCGGCATCATGTACTCTGACAAATGAGTACCCGCTCTGAACAGCCATAACTGTTGTAACAAGGGTTCCTTCTTCGCGCTCCTCCGGTGGAAGATCTAGAATCCAACCAATAAATGATTTCCTTGAAGTTCCAAGAAGCAATGGATAGCCCAAGTCATTGAAGAAGTCCAGATGACTCATAACTGTAAGATTCATCTCATATGTCTTTCCAAAACCGACACCTGGATCAAGGATGATTCTGTCATCT
>JAAZHB010000254.1 GCA_012510935.1 Clostridiales bacterium | reverse complement strand
TATTATGTTTAGAAAATATTTAAAAACCAGAATACAAGCAATTGTATTATTTGCAATATTTGCAATTATTTTTGTGGTGGTAACAAACCTCGGAGGCGACAACCAGAGAAATAGCATATATGCAATTATTTTGTGTTGCTTTTTTGGCGGCTGCTACATGATATATGATTATTTTTCTTTTAAGAAGAAGATGACTAATCTATCAAAGAAGCTTGAGAATATAAAGTATGATAATCATTTAGAGCCTAGTAATAATGCTCTCGAAGAAGAATATAATAATGTAATTGAAAAGCTATATGAAGTAATAAGAGACCTTGAAGTAAACTACGATATTGAAAACACCAAAATGATTGATTATTACACAATGTGGGTACATCAAATCAAGACTCCAATAGCGGCTTTGAATCTACTTATACAGAATTCAGACAGTTCAGATAAGAACGATATGAAGATGGAATTGTTCAAGATTGAGCAATATGTCAACATAGTGCTGGAATATTTGAGGCTTGGAAGTGATCAAACTGACTTTCTCTTTAGGAAACAAAGCCTCGATGCGATGATAAGAGAGACGGTAAGGAAGCATTCACTGTTCTTTATAAGAAAGAAAATTTCTTTAAACTATGAAGGTGTCGATTGTACTTTGATGACTGATGAGAAGTGGTTCTGCTTCGTGTTAGACCAGATTCTATCAAATGCACTTAAATACACAGGGCCAGGTGGTGCAATAAGCATCTACCTTGAACAATCCGAAGATATGCAAACCAATCCTGTTCTCGTGATTGAGGATAATGGCATAGGAATTCAAGAGGAAGATTTACCAAGAATTTACGACAGAGGCTATTCTGGCTACAATGGTCGTGATAACAAGAAGTCGACAGGGATAGGTCTATATATTTGCAAAATGGTAATGCAAAAGCTAGGCTATGATATTATCGCTGAGTCTATCGTTGGAGAGGGAACAAAGATTAAACTTTGCTTAAGTGTCAAAAATGTAAGATTTGAATAAAAGAATGTAAGGTCAATCAATGGCTGTGCATTCTTTTTTGCTTTAGACTATGGTTACAACATGAAAAGACATTCAAAGGGGGATAAAAAATGACAATGCTTGAAGTTAAAAATCTTAAGAAGGTTTATTCGACAAGGCGTGGTGGAAATAGTGTTCAGGCCTTAAAAAATGTTCTGTTTACTGTAGACGAGGGCGAGTTTGTTGCTATCATGGGTGAGTCTGGCTCTGGAAAGACAACCTTGCTGAATATGCTGGCAGCTTTAGATAAGCCAACAAGCGGGCAGGTGCTACTTGAAGGTAAAGACATTACTAAAATAAGTGAGAAAGAGATATCTGCATTTAGAAGAGATAATCTTGGATTCGTATTTCAGGACTTTAATTTGCTAGATACATTTTCTTTGAAGGACAATATTTTTCTTCCATTGGTACTTGCAGGAGTAGACATTAACGACATGAAGCAAAGGCTTGATGTTATTGCTGAGAGTCTAGGTATAAAGGAGCTATTAGAGAAGTATCCTTATGAGGTATCTGGCGGACAGAAGCAAAGGGCAGCTGTTGCTAGAGCGCTGATTACTAATCCAAAGCTGATTCTGGCTGATGAACCAACGGGCGCATTAGACTCAAATGCTGCGGACAGCTTGATGAAGACTTTCAGAGATATCAATGATGAAGGACAGACAATTCTTATGGTAACTCACAGCGTTAAGGCTGCAAGTAACGCGGGCAGGGTGCTCTTCATTAAGGACGGCGAAGTATTTCATCAGCTATATAGAGCACATATGAGTAACGAGGACTTTTTTGTAAAAATCTCGGAGACGCTGACAGTTCTAATGACGGGTGGTGTTATCAATGAGTAGCAAGAGAAAACTGTGGAATGAAAACGAAGCGGAGTCTTTGCAATCAGGAAGCAGGGGGAATCATCAGAAGCGAGGTTTTGCAAGAAAGCTCGCAATGAATAATATAGTTGCCAACAGGAAGTTCTATTTGCCTTATATACTAGCTGCATCAGGGATGATTGCGATGTTCTATATTATGGTATTTCTAGCTACTAATTCAGGTATTAAGAGCTTGGAAGGTGCTGAGTACATGAGCGTCATAATGGTGCTAGGTTCAATTGTAATCTCGCTCTTCTCGGTAATCTTTCTATTCTATATAAATGGGTTCTTGATGAAGCGAAGGAACAAGGAAATTGGCATATATAATATTCTAGGTATGGAGAAAAGGCACATCGGCTTAATATTGTGCGCAGAGAATATCATTACTTCATGTATATCGATTCTGCTTGGAATTCTGATTGGAATATTATTTAGCAAGCTTGTATTCATGATGCTATGCGCTATAATGTCTGCAAAAATCGACTTTGTGTTCAGCATTTCGTGGATAGCTGTTGCCGCTACGGTTATACTCTTTGCAGGATCGTTTCTTGCAATACTGTTGTGGAATCAATTGAGAGTACGCAGGTCGAAGCCAATTGAGCTGCTACATGGGTCAAATTCCGGAGAGAAGGAGCCAAAGACAAAGGTTCTGTTATCGATAATTGGAATTATTTGTATGGGAAGCGGCTATTATATGGCAATTACCATTACCAATCCGCTTGAGGCATTAAGAGTTTTCTTCATAGCAGTAATTCTGGTAATTATTGGTACTTACCTCTTATTTACAACTGTAAGCATTGCAATTCTCAAGGCTCTTAAGAAAAATGAGAAATTCTATTATAAGCCACAGAATTTCACTACTGTTTCAGGCATGCTTTATAGAATGAAGCAAAATGCAGTTGGAATGGCAAATATTTGCATATTATCTACAATGGTACTCGTTATGGTATCGACGACTGTATGCTTGCATATGGGAATTGAGGGCATTATCGATAGGGCTACTCCTTATCAATGCAATTGCGAGGTTAATTATTTTTCAGGGGTAAACGCCGCTTCAAATGATAAACTAGATGAAGTCGTTGAGAATACTAACAAAATCGCTGACGAACAAGGAATCACTTTATCAAACTTATCCGCTTATGGGGTGAATACTTCATATTGTGAACCTGTTAAGAATGGTGATGATAATTCATTTGCGGTTTCAGGTGCTAATATGATGAACGGTGATACTTGCATAATGAATCTTATTACTGCAGAGCAATATCAAAGAGCGACAGGAGAGTCAATATCCCTTGAAGGAAATCAAATGGCAATGCTAGCAGATAGCAAGCAATCCATGAATACAATTACAATCAATGGAATTAAATTTGATGTAACAGATAATAATGCTAAGAAGCTTCCAAGAGGAGATACGGCGGCTTTAAGTGTATATAGTCTTGTTGTAGCTGACCAGAGCGTAATTGATAAGATTGCATCACAGAATAAAGAGGGAGTAGAATATCCTACTTTAGAATATACAATGATATATGACACAGATGTCTCTGACTCAAGAGCTGCGGAATTATCGTCAGATGTTGTCTCACAATTTGGTGAGAACTATGATACTGCAGACTGCACTATGAAGAAAGATTTTACAGATGCAGCGAATGGGCTTGTCGGTGGATTCCTCTTCTTGGGCATATTCCTAGGTATAATATTTACTTTTGCAGCTGCCCTAATTATTTATTACAAGCAGTTATCTGAAGGATATTATGATAAAGATAAGTATAAAATAATGCAAAAGGTTGGAATGAGCATTGCAGAGGTTAAGCAAAGTGTCAGAAGACAGGTCATTACAGTATTCTTTGCACCTTTAATTGTTGCAGGAATACATGTGGCAGGGGCATTTCATATGATAAGCAAACTGTTGCTTATGTTCACAATTGATGATACAAAGCTCCTTGTGGGATGTACGATTACGACTTTTGCAGTCTTTGCCTTAATATATGGGCTGGTATATCTTGTCACAGCAAGAGAATATTATAAAATAATTCGAAGATAAATATTGAGAATCAAAAAAGAGCCAATTGATGGGCTTGGTATAGACGATATGTGATGTCTAACTTGGTCAATCAATCTGGCTCTTTTATTATATT
>JAAZHB010000028.1 GCA_012510935.1 Clostridiales bacterium | reverse complement strand
GTTGTGCCAAATCGTCTCTTTAACCCCTCCCGGCTGAAATTATGATATGACAGTTCCTCTCTCTTTGTAACAAGCGGTAGTTCTGTGATTACCGCTTCAATGGAACCGTACTTCTCAATTGCTTTCTTTGAGCAAATGAGTATTTCTTTTTTGCCAGGAAGAAAAGCCGTTCCTAGATCTGGTGCTTCAATCTCTTCTTTGTAGTTTACATTATTAAGCAAGACAGCATCCGACTTGTGCATCCTAAGATTATCTATTAATTCTTTCCTTGTTCCAAATAAAACTGCAATATTTATCTCAGGGTGTTCTTGCTCAAATACAAGAAATTCTGGGATATTATGGTGCTCTCCCTCTATGCCGATCCATAGAATCCTTTCATCTATGTGCTCAAGCTGTTTACGCAAATCAAAATATTGCTCATAAACATTCTTCATACCTGCATAGAATTTCTCACCATATTCGGTCAAACTGCAGCCCTTATTGGTTCTAGCAAAAAGCTTGCATCCAATCTCGCTCTCAAGTGTATTAATATACTTGCTCATTGTCGTTTGTGCAATACCGCTCCTATCTGCCGCCTGTGTCATATTGCCAGTCTCAGCCGCAGCAAAAAAGTATTGAATTTTGTTTATATCCATTTGAAAAACTCGTCCTTAATTCTCTTTCTAAATTGTACCTATATTATTTAATATTTATGTCTTTCTGATTATACCCCAGGCACATACCCCTAGCAATGGTTGATATGAAAAAAAGTGCTAGCTCCATTCCTTTTTTTCGTTTTCCAGACTTGTTTTATCGTGTTAAATTCATAGCGCAAGCATTTTTGTGTAAAAAAAGAATGGATTAATAAGGTTCATATAAATGAAAAATCAAGAAAGACAAAAAAGCAGGCTTTCAGCCACAATATGCATGGGGCTCGCGCTTTTTGCAACACAGTTCGGTGCAGGTAATCTAATCTTTCCACCTTTTCTAGGAAGAAATTCCGGAGCAGATTGGTTCGAAGGATTTATTGGTTTCTTTATCATGGATGTTGGTCTAGCTGCAGCTGCAGTATTCTCAGTAGTTGCTAACAGAAAAGGTAATATCGAAGGAGTAGTTGGTAAAATTGGCCGACTTCCAGGCAAGATAATGGTTACAATAATCATTCTATGTCTAGGTCCAGCGGTATGCATACCTCGCACAGCAGCCACAACTTACGAAATGGGAATTCACCTGCTTTTCCCTAATCTTCCACTATGGCTTTTTGGAGCAATTTTCTTTGGCATCGTTCTGGTATTTGTAATGAAGCCTTCAAAGGTTGTAGATATAGTTGGAAACTACCTAACACCAATACTACTTGCAACTATGGTTCTTCTAATTGTAATTGGTATTGTTAATCCAATTAGTGAATCTGAAATCATTGCTTCAGCTGTTCCACTTCATGATGGAATACTAAATGGTTACCAGACACTTGATGGTATCGGTGGTATTCTTATGACACTTATGCTCGTAACCGCAGCGCAGAGTCATGGATTCAAGAAGCAGGATGAAATTAAGAAAATGGTAGCTGGTGCTGATATCATTTCCGCAGTTCTACTTGCATTAGTATACGGCGGTCTTACATTCCTAGGATCTACAGTTTCTGCTGAGCCAGAATTTGCAGGTCTTGCTCAGGCGCCATTACTAATCGCAATTACAAATAGACTTCTTGGTAATTTTGGCGTAGTTGCACTTACAATCATCGTTCTTATGGCTTGTCTGACAACAGCTATAGGTCTTTCGTCAGTGGCAGGCAATTACTTTGAAGAGCTTACAGATGGCAAACTAAAATACAAGACAACTGTTATTACTATTATTATTGCAAGCTATGCAATGTCAAATGTTGGTCTAAGCACAATTATCAGTTTGGCTGCTCCAGTACTTACAGTATTATATCCGCCTCTAATTGTTCTTGTTGTAATGGCTCTAGTAGATAAATACATAAAAAATGATCGCATTGCAGGATTTGCAGCTTATACTGCTCTTGCAACAAGCTTAATTGAAGCTACAGGTATGTTCGGTCTAGATAAGCTAATCGCTCTTCTTCCTTTAGCTGAGTACGGTCTTGGATGGATTGTGCCTACATTAATTGGTGGACTTCTTGGTTCATGCTTTGGTAACAAATCTGTACATATCGAAATGGAAAGATTAGATTTACAAGAGTAAAACCCAATATGACCTATACCTTTAGTATAAAAAACATATTACTATTACTTTGATACAAAAAGCATCAGGCTGAAATCGATTGAGAATCGATTTCAGCCTGATGCTTTTATTTCTTATTATTTTATTATCTTCGCCGACTTCGTTTTGGCAAAGAATCCATATTAGTATTTAGCATACAATCAATCACTATGCTTTGCGATTTCTCCTAGATATAATTACACTTACCATGAATACAAATGCAGCAAGAAGTGCAAGTCCAATCCATAACTCAATCATATTATTATCGCTCGTCGATGGATTAGAATCACTAACTGGTTTGTTGTCAGAAGGGCTAACCGGTTTTGCTGTAATTGCACCAATATTGATTGTTATGCTGTCTGAAAGAGCTGGTATCGAGCTATCTACCACCTTAACAGTAGCCGTAGTTGCTTCCGAAGCTGTTGCAGGACGCGAACCACTAATTACACCGGCATCCGAGATAGAAAGCCATGATGGCGCATTCTCAAGACTAAAAGTATATGGAGCTTGACCATCAATTAAACCACCAGAGACATCAATTGGTGTAATATCGGTGCTAACCATACCAGTGGGCACATCAAAGTCATCGCTGTCAGTTAACATAATCGACTTGATTTGAACATAAACTGGACCATCTTCATTCGTGAAGGCAGTAACATCGCTTCGAGTCCAGACAGGTGTATCTTGATTTATGTTCCATCTGTATCCACCTGCGTAGTCAGTCATAGTTGGATTTATATTAAAAGCGCTATTGCCAACCCCAGCTTTAGCTGTCACAGTACCACCATTAATGATGATACCTATAGGGAAATGATAACCGCTGTCAGCACTCCTGATACCGCATCTTGCTCCGTTAGATGTAACATTACCGCCGTTAATCGTAATTTTACCTAAACTACCTACACCCCATGATTCTGCACTGCTTGCATTTATAGTACCGCTATTAATTGTAATTCCTTGATAGGTGGAAATGCCAATTGCTCCTGACGTATTTAATGTTCCGCTTCCTGAGATAAGAAGTTTACTTCCTGTTCCCTCTTCAGATATGATTCCGGTTCCACGTTTGGTTGATATATTCAATGTGTTTGTACCGATAATAACTACAGACAAATTCATTGATTGAAAACGAATACAGTCATAATCAGTTCCGCCTGACACCCTGTCTCTTGTATCAGCATTAAAATTATTCAAAATCATTTTATAGCCATAGGTCGTTCCAGCATCTACGGTGTCAACCTTCTGCACTGCCCATGTCCATCCTGAGTCTGGTAATGCAGCCTCATTACTCGCAGTTTGTGAAGCCGTTTTACCATCTGCCCCTGTAGTTCCATATGTATAAGAATTATCTGTTGTTGGCAATGTAACAGTCAAAGTAGTAGATGTACCACAGCGTATCCACAGCGTTGGCTCTTCTGTTTCCGCCATAACAGCGGTTGGTAATAGGCACAATACCATAGCCACACTCATAACAATAGTTAAAACCTTTTCCCCATATTTCGTTCCTTCATAAATAAACACAAACACTATCATTACAATCCTTATTATAATTATGTTCATTATACTCCTTTTCGAGAGATAAATAACCCTGTTTAGTCAACTTTATTTTCTCTACTTTCTCCGATATGGACTAATCATGCATCAGTTGAATTAATTAGCTCAATATACCAAGAATAGTTTATATTCGTATAAATTTCGATATATACAGTTTGCTCGAAATTACAACTGAAATTACAGGTACAGATTAATAATTTCACAGATATTTGGTCTTTTCGCACAGGAAAAACACCTTCTTTGTATATTTTTTTCATAAGCATATCCAACTATAATCATTAACGAAAGATAATAAAAATTGAAGCTCTATAGTTACTGTTCATTAATTAAACAGGTGTTTAGGAGAAAAATTATAATGGATAAGGAAAACAATTTAACAAACAGAGGCATGACTACCAAAATGATGGTTCTTAATTCCCTTCTAATTGCATTGACTTTCGTTGCAACAATGTTTATCAACATTAGGCTCCCAATTATGGGGAACGGAGGGCTCATTCATCTAGGAAATGTTCCTCTGTTTATTGCCGCCTTTGTTCTTGGAAGGAAATCTGGTGCAATCGCTGGCGGCATAGGAATGTGCCTCTTCGATATTGTCTCTGGATGGGCTGCATGGGCTCCATTTACCCTTGTAATAGTAGGTACAATGGGTTATGTAGCTGGACTTATAGCAGAGAAATGGAATGTTAACAACAAAATAAAATATTCTGTAGCAATATTGTGTGCTTGTGCAATCAAAGTTGTTGGCTATTATTTTGCAGAAGTAATATTGTATGGCAATTGGGTGGTTCCTCTAGGCTCAATTCCTGGAAATATTATTCAGGTTCTTGTTGCAGGCGCAATCGTGCTGCCATTTGCTGGGAGGTTATCATGTATAAAATTATGACGGCTGGCCCTTCTCAGGTTAGAGAGAATGTTAGACTAGCAAGAAGTGTCGAAACAACAAATCCTGATATAGACATTGAGTTTATTGAATACTACAAGAGTATATGCGACAAGCTTGAGGGCTTAATGAATTGTTCTGGTACAGCTTACATTCTTGGAGGTGAAGGAATTCTTGGGCTTGAGGCGGCATGCGCATCATTGACGGAAGCTGGAGATCGAGTTCTAGTTCTCGACAATGGAATTTTTGGGAAAGGATTTGCTGATTTTGTAACTTTGTATGGAGGCTCTCCTTACCTATACGCTTCGGACTACAGGGAGCCTTTTGACATCGCGAAGCTCAAAAATTTTCTGGAAAAAGATAGCGACTTTAAATATGCCACTGTCGTTCATTGCGATACCCCGAGCGGCTTGCTTAATCCAATTGATGAAATATGCCCTTTGCTTGCTGAGTATGGGATATTGAATGTAGTTGATTCTGTTGCAGGAATGTTCGGCGAGCCTGTGGACTTTGACAATAGCTGCATTGATATACTTTGCGGCGGTTCACAGAAGGCTTTGAGTGCGCCTCCGGGATTGACAATGGTCTGGGTCAGCGATAAGGCAATGAAGTCTATGGAGAACCGTAAGACCAGAATTGCTTCTTTCTATGCTAATTTGCTAACTTTTAAAACTTATTATGAAGATAAATGGTTCCCATATACCATGCCCATAAGCGATATTAATGGTCTAGGACAGGCTGTAGATAATGTTCTAGAAGATAAAGAAATCTTACAAAGACATGCAAAAATTGCTATCGCCACAAGAGAAGCTGTTCTAGATGCAGGATTGCAAATGTATGTGAGAGGCGGTTATTCAAATACTGTTACAGTAATAGAAGTGCCAGAAGGTATTACAGATGTAGAAATACTTCAATTCGTGAAAGACAAATATAACATTCTTATTTCAAATTCTTTCGATGTTCTTGCCGGAAAAGTAATCCGTATAGGTCATATGGGAGAAAGCTCAAACTATGCTGATGTTAAGCTGACATTGGAAGCGCTAGATGATGCATTTGCTTCATATGGAGTTAAACTGAAAGCAAACCTTGCAACAAGTTTTGAGAGACATTACACAATGAGCTAGTTCAATTAGTACAACAACACCACGATAGTTCTTCTGCCTAAGTGAACGGGATATCGTGGTGTTGTTATAATTGAACAATAACGAAAAAGGTGCCTTCCATTCCTGGAAAGCACCTCTTTTAAATTTCAAATAGACCTGACTACTTAACAGCGTCCTTAAGAGCCTTACCAGCCTTAAACGCAGGAACCTTGCAAGCAGCAATCTGAATTGCTTCGCCTGTCTGAGGATTCTTTCCTGTTCTTGCTGCACGGTCACGAACCTCAAAGTTTCCGAAACCAAGAAGCTGAACCTTCTCACCATTTGCCATTGCCTTGCTGATCTCTTCGAATACAGCTGCAACTGCAACACCAGCATCCTTCTTTGTCATTCCTACGTTTTCTGCTACTGCAGAAATTAGTTCATTTCTATTCATAGTTCTCTCCTTTTCTCTAACATCTTGTCTCAATAAATTTAGTAATCAAGATGCGCCAAAAATATTCATATCTTCACGATAACTGCGTTAATGATATAATAAATCCCTTCAGTATGCAAGAAAAACGACCTCAAAATTGATTAATATTTGATATTTTAATCCTCAATTTAACTAGTAGCAATCTATATATTTGTAATAAACAGTGTTCAATGATATAATCCATATTCGAGCAAAAATGCTCAACAGTTATCTCGATACAACAATTAGAAAATTTTTCTTTTCTAAAGTATATACAAAGGAGTTTTTACATGATTACAGTAACCGATGTGAGTGTTAATTTTAGCGGACAACCACTCTTCAAGAATGTTGATATGGTTTTTTCACCTGGCAATTGCTATGGCATTATCGGAGCAAACGGCGCAGGCAAATCAACTTTCCTAAGAGTTCTCTCTGGTGAGTTAGAACCTACTACAGGTAATGTTAGTATTAAGCCGGGTATCAGAATGTCAGTTTTAAAGCAGGACCACTTTGCTTTTGATGAATTCACTGTTTTTGATACCGTTATTCAGGGAAACCCTAGGCTTTATGAAATAATGAAAGAGAAAGACGCTATCTATATGAAAGAAGATTTCTCAGACGAAGATGGAATTAAGGCAGCTGAGCTTGAGGCTGAGTTTGCAGACCTTGATGGATGGGAGGCTGATTCAAATGCTTCTAAACTAATACAGGGACTAGGTCTTTCGAATGATATCCTTTATAGCGAAATGTCAACCTTGACAAGTAAAGAGAAGGTTAAGGTTCTTCTCGCGCAGGCCCTCTTTGGCCACCCTGGAATTATCCTTCTTGACGAGCCTACCAACCACCTTGATGTAAAGGCAATTGAATGGCTTGAGGACTTCCTTATGGACTATGACGGAACTGTACTAGTTGTATCCCATGACAGACACTTCCTCAATACAGTATGTACCAATATCGTAGATGTTGATTACGGCCAGATAAAAATGTATGTAGGAAACTATGAATTCTGGTATGAATCAAGTCAGCTTGTTCAGAAGATGATTAAAGATCAGAACAAGAAGAATGAGGATAAAATTAAAGAGCTTCAAACATTTATCCAAAGGTTCTCTGCTAATAAGTCTAAGGCTAAGCAAGCTACTTCTCGTAGAAAACTTCTAGATAAACTCACTGTTGAAGAGATGCCGTCTTCTTCAAGAAGATATCCGTTCGTAGGATTCACAATGGATCGCGAGCCAGGCAAAGAAATTCTTGAGGTTGTGGGACTTTCTAAGACAATCGATGGTGTAAAAGTTCTCGATAATATCTCTTTTAGAGTTAACAAGGATGACAAGATTGCTTTTGTTGGAGAGAATGAAATTGCCAATACTACACTTTTCAAGATCATTGTCGGAGAGATGGAGCCTGACGAAGGTTCGTACAAGTGGGGAGTAACGATTGCAAACTCATATTTCCCAGTAGATAATTCTGCTTATTTCAATGGCTGCAAGCTTAATCTTGTGGATTGGTTGTCACAATACACGAAAGAGACGACAGAGACATTTATGCGGAGTTTCCTCGGTAGAATGCTTTTCTCTGGTGACGATGTCTACAAGGAGGTTCAGGTGCTTTCCGGAGGCGAGAAGGTTCGCTGCATGCTATCTAGAATGATGCTATTTGGATCAAATGTGCTCGTTCTTGACCAGCCGACTAACCACCTTGACCTTGAGTCTATCACCGCTGTGAACGACGGACTTATCTCATTCAAGGGGAATCTGCTTTTCGCATCTCATGACCATGAATTCATACAGACGATTGCAAACAGAATTATGGAAATAAATCCTGATGGTTCTCTCACTGACAAAATGTGTACTTACGAAGAATTCATCGGTGAGGCGTAAATTAAACTATAAATCTTTATCAAAAAAGCTACTATCTTTGATGATAGTAGCTTTTTATTTACATGCTATTATAAATATTTCTCAATTATTGATACAAATGAAGTTAAGCCTACCTCATCCTCTGTATCGAATCTTTCTGTAATCGGACTATCAATATCTAGAACTCCATAGAGGTTACCATCTCTCATAATTGGTAACACAATTTCTGACTTACTTGCTGAGTCACAAGCGATATGACCTTGAAAGCAATGTACATCCTCAACTCTAAGAACTCTAAGTTCCTCTGCAGCCGTTCCGCATACGCCCTTTCCAAGCGGGATTCTAATACATGCCGGAAGTCCCTGAAATGGCCCTATAACGAGCTGATTCGTGGTCTCCTCATACAAGTAGTATCCTACCCAATTTATATCCTTCAAGAAGAAATTAAGTAAGGCTGAGCTATTTGCTAGATTCGCAACAATATTTGATTCTCCTTTAATAAGCATGTCAAGTTGCTTGCATACTGTATCATATTGTTCTTTCTTACTTCCAATATATAACTCTTTCTTAAACACTTGATTCTACCTCCGTATCTTCACTTCTCTCTTCCTTATTGGTAACCCACCACTTCAATACAGCCATACCAAT
>JAAZHB010000253.1 GCA_012510935.1 Clostridiales bacterium | reverse complement strand
TTAGTTTCCTAGATGCACCATATAATTTGAAGTACTATAAGCAGGGTGACTATAATACTGAAGTTGCCTACATGGGTTGCCGTACAAGAGTAATGGCGAACTCGTTTGATCCAACTAAGGAAGTAGTATGCGGAAGAGGCAACTTATCATTCTCTTCTGTTAACCTACCAAGAATTGCGATTGAGTCAAACAGAGATATTGAGATTTTCTATAAGAAGCTAGACAACATGCTAGAACTTGTCTCAAGACAGCTTCTTCACAGATTCAAGATTCAGTGTGGAAAGAGGGGTCGTAACTACCCATTCTTAATGGGGCAGGGAATTTGGATTGATTCCGATGACCTTGGACCAGATGACAGCGTAGCAGAGATTCTTAAGCATGGAACTCTATCTATTGGTTTCATTGGTCTTGCTGAGACAATGAAGGCCTTGACTGGACATCACCATGCAGAAGATGAGAAGTCAAGAAAGCTTGCTTATGAAATTATTAAGCACATGAGAGATTTCTGTGACAAGAAATCAAAGCAGGAAGGACTTAACTTCACACTTCTTGGAACACCTGCAGAGGGACTATCCGGAAGATTTGTTAAGATTGATAGAGCTAAGTATGGTTGCATCGAGGGAGTAACAGATCGTGACTATTACACAAACTCTTTCCATGTGCCTGTATACTATCCAATTAGCGCATTTGAGAAGATTGCAATTGAAGCACCTTATCATGAACTGACAAATGCTGGTCATATCAGCTATGTAGAGCTAGATGGAGATGTAAGCAAGAACCTTGAGGCATTTGAGATGGTTATCAGAGAGATGAAGGAGAAGGGAATCGGATATGGATCCGTTAACCATCCTATTGATAGAGATCCAGTTTGCGGATACACAGGAGTAATTGATGATGTGTGCCCAAGATGCGGAAGAAGAGAGGGAGAACCTGTAACAATTGAGAGACTGAATGAGCTTAGAATGAAGTATCCTAGTGTTCCAGTCCCTTGTGATTGCACAAGATAAAAGGCTTATTATATAATTAAGGAGGACAATGAAATGAATGGTAATGGAGTTAGAAATATTGACGGAAAAGTTGGCGAAGGCATTGGATTTGAGAGAATCAGAAGAATCACAGGATATCTTGTAGGAACCTTAGATAGATTCAATGATGCAAAGAGAGCTGAAGTGGAGGATAGAGTTAAGCATGGTCTCACAAATAGATAATGCTACAAATTCAATAGTGCGTATGTGCGGAACAGAACCGGAGTCGATTGTAGACGGCCCCGGTTTTCGTTTCGTTTTATTCGTTCAAGGCTGTCCTCATAGATGCCCAGGCTGTCATAATCCGCAGTCGCATGACTTCAACGCAGGGTATACTGTGACGACGCAAGAACTATTTGAAGAGATTTGTAAGAATAAATATCTAAGCGGAATCACCCTTTCAGGTGGAGAACCTTTCTGCCAGGTAGAGGAGCTACTGCCACTTGTCCGTAAATGCAAAGAAAAAGGATTAGGAATAATGAGTTACTCGGGTTATACCTATGAAGAACTCCTTGAGAGACACGATCCAGCAACTGACGAGTTATTGAGCTACTTGGATATACTAGTAGATGGAAGATATATTGAAGCTCAGCGCAATTTAACTCTGATATTTAGAGGGTCAGAAAATCAGCGTGTAATCGATATGAATAAGACTCGCGAATCAGGTCAGATTACCATTTGGGAACAGGACTATTAAGCCAGTAGTGATTTAAGTTACTGGAAGTTAATAGAGAGAAAGAGAAAAAATATGAAATTAGAACTTATTGCAACAGCAACATTTGGCCTAGAGGCTGTAGTTAGAAGAGAGATTGAAGGTCTTGGTTATAAGGTTATAAAAACCGAAGATGGCAGAGTTACCTTCATGGGTGATGAGAGAGCTGTTATACGCTCCAATTTGTGGCTTAGAACTGCAGACAGAGTATATATTAAAATGGCAGAGTTTAAGGCAGAGACATTTGAAGAACTTTTTCAGCAAATAAAAGCAGTTTCGTGGGAAGAATACATTCCAATAAATGGCAAATTTACGGTTGTAGGAACTTCAGTAAAATCCAAACTGCATAGTGTACCAAGCTGTCAGAGTATTACAAAGAAAGCAGTCGTATCAAGACTGTCTGATTTTTATTGTATAGATAC
>JAAZHB010000252.1 GCA_012510935.1 Clostridiales bacterium | reverse complement strand
TGCGCGATTCCATTAAAACCTCTATCCAAATCTAGTTGCAGCAAAATACAGCATTAATTATAACATAAAAAAAAGTCGTATTCTATATGCCCAAGGCCGCCTTTGCAAGCTTATCAGCCATATCATTATATTTATCGCCTGAATGTGCCTCAACCTTTACAAATGTAATTTCCATTTCCTTGCGAGCTTTAACAATAAATTCTTTATACCTAATAGTCATTGGAAGATTCGCTTTCCAAAGGTTATCCCCCCATTTACCTACACCCTCATAATCATGATAAATAGTTACCTTCTTTATTCCATTTCTATGGCAAAAATTAATTGCGAGTACAGCGCCTCTAATTTCACCAGCTACATTGCGAAGTTTCGATTGTTCATCATCATACATTTCGCTAAGCTCTATTACCTCTCCGTTATGCAAAATCACAGCACCGCTGCCATACCTGCCTGTTGACACATCATAGCTCCCGTCTACATATGCCCTTGTGATTGAATTACCATGTGTGTCTTTAGATTCTTGTAAATCTTCTTTGGTTGATAATCCAAGGTATTCATTTGCTTCTTTGACAGATGAAAAGCTCTTATAGTTAGCACCTGGGAATCCATCAACTTCCTTCTTGCAATCATCCCAAGAATAATAGATTCCAGAATTTCTGCCATTCTTTACGGCATACACTTTCTTTGCATTTTTCATATCTTTTTCTGCCTCCTCAAATTTCTTCAAGAAAGTTCTTCTGTGAATTGGCGTAAAGCCCAACTCTCTCAGTCCTTCATAATGAGCTTCAGTTCCATAGCCCTTGTTGCTTGCAAAAGCATAGCCAGGATACTCAGTATCCATCTCTACCATGAAACTATCTCTTGCAACCTTTGCAACAATAGAAGCAGCCGCTATAGAAAGGCTCTTCTCATCACCCTTAATAATTGATTCTTGTCTTATATCTGTATCAAGCTTAACTGCGTCAATAAGCAGAATATCTATGGAATCATTGCCGGACTTCTCTAGCTTATTGTTTGCTTCATCAACAGCCATAAGCATGGCTTTCTTTGTAGCATTAAGAATGTTAATACTATCAATTTCATCGTTCGAAGCTATTCCAATTCCTACAGCTAATGCTTTGTCTAGAATAACCTCAGAAAGTTCTTCTCTCTTCTTTGCCGACAGCTTCTTTGAATCATTAATTCCAATTACATCAAAGTCTTTAGGCAATACAACGCAAGCCGCATATACAGGTCCCGCAAGAGGCCCTCTTCCGACCTCATCAATTCCTGCTATGCATTTAACTCCTTTTTCTCTAAGATCATTCTCATGAAGCTTCATCTCAATAAGCTTCTGTTTCTGAGCAGCTAATCTCTCTTCTTTCGTCATTACTTCACCTTTTCAAGTGTAATCTTTCCTAGCAAACCACTTCTGAACTCATCTAGAACATTTCTGCCGGTTCTATCGTAGTCAATTCTCTTTCCAGCCATGATAAAGCCTCTCTTTAGAGCAATTGCATCCATATTCTCAATTGTTTCTTCACTAATTTCATCTATGCCATATCTTGAAATAAGATTTTCAGGATATTCTTTCTCCAAGAACTTTATTAGTTCAAAAGCTAGGTCTGCAACACCAAGGATGTCATCCTTAAGGCTACCGCAAAAAGCTAGGTTAAGTCCAAGATTTGGATCATCAAACTTGGGCCATAGAATACCTGGGGTATCCAGTAGTTGCATTCCATTTTTCAATGTAACCCATTGCTTACCCTTTGCAACACCAGGCCTATTACCAGTCTGTGTGCTTTTTCTTCCAATAAGTCTATTAATAAGAGAAGACTTCCCAACATTTGGTACACCTACAATCATTAGTCTAAGTGGCCTCTTGAAGCTCTTCTCTTCATTTCTCTTAGTTTGTTCGCTCTCTAGCGCCTTTAAAAGGAGCTTAATATTCTCGCCGGATTGCAGATTAAGTGCAAGGGTTCTATTCCCCTCATTCTCAAAATAAGTCTTCCATTCTTTCGTTGCCGTCTCATCTGCCAAATCGGACTTCCCGAGAACTACGATTCTTCTTTTTCCAGCAATTAATTCATCAATAATGGGATTTCGGCTAGACATAGGAATTCTACTGTCTATAATCTCCACAACTACATCAACCATCTTGAGGTTGCTTTGAATTAGTTCTCTGGTTT
>JAAZHB010000251.1 GCA_012510935.1 Clostridiales bacterium | reverse complement strand
TTAGTTTCCTAGATGCACCATATAATTTGAAGTACTATAAGCAGGGTGACTATAATACTGAAGTTGCCTACATGGGTTGCCGTACAAGAGTAATGGCGAACTCGTTTGATCCAACTAAGGAAGTAGTTTGTGGTAGAGGCAACTTATCATTCTCATCAGTCAACCTGCCAAGAATTGCGATTGAGTCAAATAGAGATATTGAGATTTTCTATAAGAAGCTAGACAACATGCTAGAACTTGTTTCAAGACAGCTTCTGCACAGATTCAAGATTCAATGTGGTAAGAGAGGCCGTAACTACCCATTCCTAATGGGACAGGGAATTTGGATCGATTCAGATGATCTAGGCCCAGATGACAGTGTAGCAGAAATCCTTAAGCATGGAACTCTATCTATTGGATTCATTGGTCTTGCTGAGACAATGAAGGCGTTGACAGGACATCACCATGCAGAAGATGAGAAGTCAAGAAAGCTTGCTTATGGAATTATTAAGCACATGAGAGACTTCTGCGACAAGAAATCAAAGCAGGAAGGACTTAACTTCACACTTCTTGGAACACCTGCAGAGGGTCTATCTGGAAGATTTGTTAAGATTGACAGAGCTAAGTATGGTTGCATCGAGGGAGTAACAGATCGCGACTATTATACAAACTCTTTCCATGTGCCTGTATACTATCCAATCAGTGCATTTGAGAAGATTGCAATTGAAGCACCTTATCATGAACTGACAAATGCTGGTCATATCAGCTATGTAGAGCTTGATGGAGATGTAAGCAAGAACCTTGAAGCCTTTGAGATGGTTATCAGAGAGATGAAGGAAAAAGGAATGGGTTATGGTTCAGTTAACCACCCTATTGATAGAGACCCAGTTTGCGGATTCACAGGAGTAATTGATGATGTGTGCCCAAGATGTGGTAGAAGAGAGGGAGAGCCTGTAACAATTGAGAGACTGAATGAGCTAAGAATGAAGTATCCTAGCGTTCCAGTCCCTTGTGATTGCACAAGATAAAAGAATTATTATATAATTGAGGAGGACAAAGAAATGAATGGTAATGGCGTTAGAAATATTGACGGAAAAGTTGGCGAAGGCATAGGGTTCGAGAGAATCAGAAGAATCACAGGATACCTTGTAGGAACCTTGGATAGATTCAATGACGCAAAGAGAGCTGAAGTGGAGGATAGAGTTAAGCATGGTCTCACAAATAGATAATGCTAGAAATTCAATAGTGCGTATGTGCGGAACAGAACCGGAGTCGATTGTAGACGGCCCCGGTTTTCGTTTCGTTTTATTCGTTCAAGGCTGTCCTCATGGGTGTCCGGGCTGTCATAATCCGCAGTCGCATGACTTCAACGCAGGATATACTGTAACGACGCAAGAACTATTTGAAGAGATCTGCAAGAACAAATATCTGAGTGGCATCACACTTTCGGGTGGAGAACCATTTTGTCAGGTTGAGGAGCTGCTGCCACTTGTCCGCCTATGTAAAGATAAAGGGTTGGGAATAATGAGTTATTCGGGTTATACATATGAAGAACTCATTGATAGACACGATGCAGCAACTGACGAGCTGCTGGGCTATTTGGACATACTAGTAGATGGAAGATATATCGAAGCTCAGCGCAATTTAACTCTGATTTTTAGAGGGTCAGAGAATCAGCGTGTAATCGATATGAATAAGACTCGCGAATCAGGTCAGATTACCATGTGGGAACAAGGCTATTAAGCCGGTTAAGATAAATTCATCCGGAAGTTAATAGAGAAAAAGAGAGAAAATATGAAATTAGAACTTATTGCAACATCAACATTTGGCCTAGAGGCTGTAGTTAGAAGAGAAATTGAAGGACTCGGGTATAAGGTTATTAAAACCGAAGATGGCAGAGTTACCTTCATGGGTGATGAGAGAGCTGTTATTCGCTCAAACCTATGGCTTAGAACTGCAGATAGAGTATATATTAAAATGGCTGAGTTTAAGGCCGAGACATTTGAAGAACTTTTTCAGCAAATAAAAGCAGTTTCATGGGAAGAATACATTCCGATTAATGGTAAATTTACTGTTGTAGGAACTTCTGTAAAATCCAAGCTACATAGTGTGCCAAGCTGTCAGAGTATTACAAAGAAAGCAGTCGTATCGAGACTGTCTGATTTTTATTGTATAGATACTTTGCCAGAGACTGGAGCTGAGCACAAAATAAGATTTGCAATAATGAAGGATAGAGTGACCGTAATGCTTGACACAAGCGGAGACGGTTTGCATAAGAGAGGATACAGAGTAGTTGATGTTGCTGCGCCTATGAAGGAGACTCTTGCGGCGGCACTTGTTCAGCTAAGTTTTTATAGAGCAGATAAGCAGCTCATTGACCCTTGCTGCGGTTCAGGAACAATTCTGATTGAGGCGGCAATGATAGGTCGTAATATTGCGCCGGGGCTTGGCAGAGATTTTGCTGCGGCTCATTGGGACTTTATTCCTGAGGAGATGTGGAAAGAAGAAAGAAAGATAGCATATAATGCGGCAGACTTCGATAGTGAGCTTAAAATAAAGGGTTATGATATTGACCGTAGAGCAATCGCGGCTGCAGAGAAGAATGCAGATGAAGCTGGTGTTCAAGACGATATTGAATTTTTCAGAATGGATATGCAGAAATTTACACCAGAGGGCGAATATGGTGTTATAATTGTAAATCCCCCTTATGGAGAGAGAATCGGTGAGAAGGCTGAAATTGAGAAGATTTATGCTAAACTCGCAAAGGTTCTTAGTGAGAATCCTACTTGGTCACTCTTCATGATAACGACTGATAAGGATATTGAAGAGAAACATTTTGGCAGGAATGCAGACAGAAGGCGTAAACTGTACAATGGTAGACTTGAGACGCAATTCTATCAATTCCATGGTAAAAGACCAGAGAAAGCTAAGATTGACTAGAGCGTAAGACTAGAAAGAATGACTAGGCTAAGTGACTAGGAATATACCAGATACAGAGATTAAAGAAAAAGAAAGATTTAAAAAGATGAAACTAACAACTGCAATA
>JAAZHB010000250.1 GCA_012510935.1 Clostridiales bacterium | reverse complement strand
TTACAGAGCTTGAGAATGGATTGCAAATAGAGGGAACATACGGACACCTACTTAAAGGGTCTGATAAAGATGTAGAGACATATAATGATCATAGGATGGTTATGCTAGCAGCATTTCTTTCAATAGTTACAGAGATTCCCGTCAAGATCTCTAATACAGCGGCCGTTGCTAAATCATATCCGGATTTTTTTGAAGAAATTATAAGGCTTGGGGGTAGGGTTGAATAGGATGCATTCAATTACGGAAAGTGGGAAACTAAAGATTGAAATAATAGGAGAATCTCACGATGAGAGAATCGGAGTCATAATAAAGGGGTTTCCAGTTGGAACTGCTTTTAGTAGTGATTGTCTTGCCGCATTTATGGCAAGACGCGCGCCTGGCGTTATGAGCGATGAACCAGTTATTCAATTGATAGCTAAGAAATGCTCCACCTCGAGAAAAGAACCGGATGAGGTAGTTTTTGAGAAAGGTGTTATTTCCGATGGCGGCGAATGCATAGCTGCAGAGCCTGTGATAGAGGCATATATTTATAATAAGAATCACAAATCTTCGGACTATAAGCAGAATTTAACGAAATTAAGACCAGGGCATGCAGATTTGGGTGCTTTTCTTTCTTATGGAATTGATGGACTTAAACCAGGAGGCGGGAAATTCTCTGGACGAATGACAGCGCCAGTCTGTGTAGCTGGTTATATTGCAATTTCACAGCTTTATTATATGGGCATTGGTATTAGAGCAGAAATCGATGAAATTGGGGGAGTCCCTTTTGACAAGGATAGTACAACCCAGATTGAGTCAATTTGTGATAGAATTGATTCCGTCAAAGAATCTGGAGATTCATTAGGTGGAGTTATTAAGCTTACAATTACTGGATACCCAGCTGGAATTGGTGGAGCAGGACTAAATGGAATTGAGGGAGATCTAGCAAGGCTTCTGTATTCTATACCATCTGTTAAAGGGGTTGAATTTGGTTCTGGCTTTTATGGAAGCCGTTTAACTGGATCGCAGAATAATGATGAATATCATATTAATGATGGAAGAATTCTGACTTGGCAAAATAGACAGGGTGGAATTTCTGGTGGGATTTCGACTGGAATGGATATTACAGCAAGGATTGCTTTTAAGCCAGTACCATCTATTAATAAGGAGCAGAATACTATTGATGTAGATACAATGCAAGAGTGCATTTTATCTACTATCGGTAGACATGATGTCTGTGTGGTGCCGCGTGCATTGCCAATTGTTGAGGCTTATTCAGCACTTGTTCTATATGACCGACTAAACTAGAAAGAAGGAGACGGCTTACGATGAAAGATGTTAAATTATTAAGAGACGAGATAGACCTTGTTGACAAGCAACTGGTTGAACTTTTCGAAGAGCGTCTGAAGATTTCTAAACAAATCGGCGAGTACAAGATCGTAAATGATTTACCTGTATATGATGCGGAACGCGAGCAGGAGAAGCTTGATATGGTTTCCTTGCAAGCTGATGAAACAATGAGACCTTATGCAGTAAGGTTATATAAAAGCTTGGCAGAGATTAGCAAATCATATCAATATGCTATACGAGATGAGGTTGATGAGAACTATGCCCTAATTGGGGGAAGTGTAAAACATAGTCTCTCAAGCAAACTTCATGCTCTTATTGGAGACTATAACTATGATCTTCTTGAGGCTAAGAATGAAAAGGAACTTGCTGAATATTTGAACGATGCAAACTATAGCGGATTTAATATTACCCACCCATACAAAGAGACTGTCATCAAGTATCTAGATGATATAAGTGACGAAGCAAAGAGCATTAACGCGGTTAACACAGTTAAAAGAATGAGTGATGGTAGACTAGTTGGATTTAATACAGATGTTTATGGTTTTAGATTCCTCGTAAACAGAGATATTACTGGCTGGAAAGCTATGGTTTTTGGCACGGGTGGTGGTGCAAGAGCGGCTGTTCATGGGCTTAAATCGCTCGGCGCAGATCCTATCTATGTGGTAACTAGAGATGTTAATGCGGCTATAGATAAGCTAGGATGCAATTACAATATCATTGGATATAATGACCTAAGAGAACATAAGGATGCAAGACTCATTGTGAATGCAACACCTGTTGGGATGTATCCAGAGAACGGGTCTTCTCCACTTGATGGCAAACTCATCAACACTCGTTTAATGAAAAATCTTGAGATTGCAATAGATTTAATTTATAACCCTTATAGAACGAAATTTTTGCAAGACGCAGAACGCTGCGGTGGTAAAGAGAATAAGCTTGTTTTTGGGAAATTTCTAAGACAGTCTAGAGTTTACACTATTTCCGGACTTGATATGCTAATTCGTCAAGCTCTTTTCTCGAAATCAATATGGCTAGATATTTCTGACCACAGTGATGATGAGAAATTGGTGCGTGAGGTTAAAAGGGTGCTACTTTCGGAACAGCTTAATATTATCACTATCGGAATGCCCGGAAGCGGGAAGACCTCAGTTAGCAGGATGCTTGCAAGAATTCTAGAACGCCCATTTATTGATATAGATAAAGAGACGGAGAAGCTTATGGGAATGTCAGTTTCAGAAGCTCTTAGTGAAGGTGGCATTGGTGAAGAGGCTTTTAGAAACTATGAGACACAGGCACTGACAAATGCATGCAAGCTATCGGGATGTGTTATTGCAAGTGGGGGTGGATCGGTCCTCAGACCGAGAAATAGAGATATTATCAAAGAGAACGCTATTGTGGTTTTTATCAAGAGACCTACATCGTCGCTCTCCCAGAAAAACAGACCATTGTCGCAACGCGATGGTGTCGAGAAATTGTACAAGGAGCGTTATAGCATTTACAGGAAAATGTCTGATGTGACAGTAAGCAATATTTCGACTTTTGGTGAGACAAGAAATAAATATGGTGATAAGAATTCGTACATATATGACATCAGATGTTTTGCATACAGAATTCAAAGGAAAACGCAAACATTCCTAGATGATATGTTAGAAGCGGAAATCGCAATTTGTGAATCCGCAAAATAAAATTTTCGATGATTCGCTACTTGAAAAGCTAGTATTACGATAGAAATAGATGAAGTTGTGGTTTGAGAAGGAGACACCACTTCTGCAGGGTGCCTCCTTTTGTATTATTGTATTGCGCCGATTATACCAATATATCGCCATTCATACCGCTTGGTACTTCGATTCCCATTAATGTAAGCATTGTAGGAGCGATGTCTGCTAGTTTTCCTTCCTTTGCCTTAAAAGTACAAGGCTCCTTGCAAATGTGGCACAAAGGAACATCAGACACTGAATGCTTTGTGACAACATTATCGTTATCGTCGAGCATATAATCTGCATTCCCATGGTCTGCAGTTAGTAGAATCTGACCATCCTGAGAAAGAATAGCTTCTTCAATTCCACCGACTAGTTTATCTATCGTTTCAATAGCAGTTACCGCAGCATCGAAATTACCAGTATGCCCAACCATGTCCGGATTTGCAAAATTTAGAATATATACATCGTATGAAGACGCATTAATTTTCTCTATTACTGTCTTGGCAACCTCAGGAGCACTCATCTCAGGTTGCAGGTCATAGGTTTCAACCTTTGGCGAAGGAATCAAAATTCTGTCCTCTCCTTGAGTTGGCTCTTCAACACCACCATTAAAGAAAAATGTAACATGTGCATATTTCTCTGTCTCAGCTATACGAAGTTGCGTGAGCCCGTTTTGAGATAATGTCTTGCCAAGTGTAGGGTCCACATCTTCTGGAGGAAAAGCTACCTTAACATTCGGCATTGTTGCATCGTATTCAGTCATGCATACATAACAAAGATTCTTAGGTATTGTCTTGCGCTTAAACCCGTCAAAATCCTTATCAACAAGTGCTCGGGTAATCTCTCTTGCTCTATCCGGTCTGAAGTTTACAAATATTACTGAGTCATTGTCCTTAATAGGGCTTGGAGTAACAACAGAAGGAAGCACGAATTCATCAATTTCATCCTTTGCATACGAATTAGAAATTGCTTCAGATGCACTTTGTGCCTTAGCACCTTCACTGAGAGTCAGTGAGTCATATGCAAGAACAAGTCTCTCCCAACGTTTATCCCTATCCATCGCATAGAAACGACCAGAAACCACACCGATTTTCCCCGGGTTAATATCCGCTATATATGTCTCTAACTCGTCCATGTACTTTAGTGCGCTTGTCGGCGGAACATCTCTGCCGTCAAGGAAGCAATGGACTATTACTTCTTTAACATTATTATCTTTTGCCATCTTAAGTACAGCTTTTAGATGCTCAATATGGCTATGTACTCCGCCATCAGATAGAAGCCCCATAACATGAAGAGTGTGCCCGTTACGAGCATTCTCCATAGCATCCAAAAGAGCTGGATTCTTAAAGAAGTCACCGGACTCTATTGAACGGGTAATCTTCAGAAGATTCTGGTAGATTACATTTCCAGCGCCAATGTTGAGATGGCCTACCTCAGAGTTACCCATCTGACCGGCAGGAAGTCCTACAGCAGTACCGCTTGCTTGAAGTGGAATGGTTGGATATTTATTAAAAATTCTATCAAGATTTGGCTTGCTTGCTGCGGCAATTGCATTGCCGTGGCTATCATCTCTTAGTCCGTATCCATCAAGAATCATAAGCATAGTTGGTCTGTGAAGCATTGTTTTATTCCTCCTATATATTTGATGCAATATGTATAGAAATTATACCACAGTTTTTGGAGTGCTAGCATAAGACAACACGATATAGTAAAATAAGAATTAGAATTTCAGGAAGAGCAGGTGTAAAAATGGGTAGCGTCAAATTCACAAAAGAACAGAAACATGCAATAGATACTTTAGATAAGAGTATCCTTGTTGCTGCAGCAGCAGGCTCCGGCAAAACAGCAGTTTTAGTGCAGAGAATTATTAATATCATTCTTTCGGGAGAAGCCAATGTTGACGAGATGCTTGTTGTTACATTTACGAATGCAGCAGCATCTGAGATGAAATTAAAGATTTCCAAAGAGATAAAGAAGAGACTATCCGAGGAATGCTCTGATCAAGATAGAAAGAAATTAAAGAATCAGTTAGATAGACTATATAGGTCATATATTTCAACATTTAATAGCTTTGAAGTGAGAGTAATTAAAGAATTTTTCTACGAGGTGGATATAGAACCTAACTTTAATGTCTGCGATGAGATTCAAAGCTCTATGTTGCAAATGAATGCAATCGATGAAGTGTTCGAAATGCTTTTTGCCAAAGATGACTATATCGAAGGCTGCTCATTTAAGGAGTTTTTGCAAAAATACAGCAGCGATAGATCGGAAGAGGGCATAAAGGCTTCGATTATAGGTGACTATGCTAAGCTTAGATCAATGCCTAATTATTTTGAGTGGGCTAAAGACATGACTGAGAAGCTTCTTATGACTAGCGAAGACTTTGCCGGCTCGGACCTGTCAAAGGAACTTTTAGGTCAATTTTTGAGAGTAATTGACGAATCAATAGATGGTGCAAGAACTGTAAGAAGATTGTTTTATGATGCCGGCTTAGCTGTTCAATATG
>JAAZHB010000027.1 GCA_012510935.1 Clostridiales bacterium | reverse complement strand
TAAATACACAAAAGAACAGTCTAAGGCTTCAATTGATGACTTTATCGGAAAGAGAAAGTTCTATGCGCATCCAAAATTCAAGAAAGAGTTTTGTTCAGATAATGTAATGGGAGTTTACTTCCCATATGTTATTTGCGATGTAAATGCAACAGCCTCATTTAATGGACAGGGTGAGCATGAAACGAGACGCTATGTTGAGAAGCATAACGACAAGAACGAGACATATTATGATGCGGATGTATATGATGTAAAGAGAGATTTTGATGTAACTATTTCTAATTTGTCTATTGAAGCAAGCGCAGATAAGCTAGAGAGATACTCTAATAAAACAAATAATATTATAAATTCGATTATGCCATTTGATGTAGAGAATTCAGTTACATATAATGCTAACTATCTGAAAGGATTTTCTTCGGAGAAAAGAGATGTTAATGTAGACGAGCTCAAGCCTAGAATTGAAAAGCAAGCGAAGGATGTGGCTCGATATGCAGCAAATGATTCTTTGGAGAAATATGATCGCGGTGTAAGATGGGATAATGAAGAACTCACAATCAAAGGTACAAAGTATCTAACTGCATATTTACCGGTTTGGCTGTATAGCTACCAACAGGGAAAGGCGGGTAAAAACTCATTGCTCCACTATATTGCATTGAATGCACGAACTGGTGAGACGATGGGAAGTGTACCTATAAACAAGCCTCTGTTGGTTGGCGTTTCAGTAATTATTGAGATACTTGCGCTTATTGCAGCACTTTTCCTGAGCATATTCGTTCTGGATGATTCAGATGAGAGTAATTATGTGTGGGCTCTTCTTGTCGCAGGTTTTCTATACTACACAATGATTTTCTTGCGATACAGAAATACGGATGCAAAGCATCACCACGAGAGTGAGACAAAGCGCGAAGTATCTAATCTTGTGGTGGCTGACGAGTTCGTTACGAGTAAGAATCATGTACAAAATGCTACCATTGTTGGTAGCAACAATATGAGAGTTGATGGCTGATGGAGGAAATAAATGTATTACCAAGTATCGAAGGAGATTTTTGATAAATTGCCAAGCGCATATTTTGGCGCAGTTGCGGTTCAAGGGATTGATAACCATAAGGCTTTGCCAGAGCTAGCTAAACTGCTAGATTCAAATATTTCAATATGCGAAGATTTTTTTAAGGATAAAAAGCCTAAAGAAACACCAGATATTATTCCTTATCGTGATGCTTTTCGCGCACTAGGGATTAATCCTAATAAGTATCATTGTTCTATTGAGGCTTTGCTTACAAGAATTGCTAAGGGTAAAGGATTTCCTTCAATTAATGGTATTGTTGATTTGGGTAATGCCATTTCGATTAAATATCATTTGCCGATAGGCGCGCATGATTTAGATTCTATTGATGAGGGTCTAGATGTGCGTTTAGCATCAGATGGGGATACTTTCATTGCTTTTGGTGAGACCGAGGAGGAGACTCCAGAAGTTGGAGAGGCAATTTATGCTAGCGACAAAGAAGTTCGTACTCGAAGGTGGACATGGAGACAAAGCGAGAGAGGGAAGATTACTGAAGATACCACTAACGTTCTTTTCCCTATAGATGGATTTTCTGATTTGAACAAAGAAGTTGTTATTGAAGCCACGAACGAATTCGTAGATTTGTTGAAAGCCTCATTTGGTCCACAGCTAGAGATAGAGGTGGGATTTGTAGACAAGGAACATCCAAGATTCGATTTTTTTAAGCAATTGTTATAACAACGAAAAAAGAACTAACCTTTATAGGTTAGTTCTTTTTGTTAAATGGTTGCGGGGACAGGACTTGAACCTGCGACCTCCGGGTTATGAGCCCGACGAGCTACCAACTGCTCTACCCCGCGATATTAAATTGGTGCCGGAAACCGGGATCGAACCGGTACGATCTTTTACGATCGGCGGATTTTAAGTCCGCTGCGTCTGCCTATTCCGCCACTCCGGCAAAAAGAATGGCTCCGAGGGTGGGGCTCGAACCCACAACCTACCGGTTAACAGCCGGTTGCTCTGCCATTGAGCTACCTCGGAATAATAATCCCCATTTTCGCGACTTCTTAATGATAAACTATTAGCATATAAATGTCAACAAATTTTCGAAATTATTTATAAAAATTGGAAAAGCAAATAAAACCATAAGATTATTAAACCTTTTTTATATTATATATGTTAGAATAGCAACTGTGCAAATATTTTTTTTAGGAAAGGGTGTATGTACATCAAATGAATAATAGATTTATCAACGGTTGTCATAGGCATAGGAATGTAATAGTAATTATTGCTGTTATTCTATTGTTTGCGGCCTGCGCTGCTGATATAAAAGCATCTAAATTGACTACTTTTAGAAATGGTGTGAGTTTGGATGGGGTAGATGTTAGTGGAATGACTGTTACAGAGGCGACTGAGGAACTTAATGCTAAGTTAAACACAATTGAGTTCAGCGATGATGCAGGGCATAATGATGTAGTGAATACGAAGTTTGTTTTTGCAAATGAGTATAGACTTAATGAAGTCTTGAGGCTTTCGTACTTCGACATAAGAGCAATTTTTTCAGGGAAACTTGGCAAAGCTAAATTGCTTCAGCCAGACTATGAGGTGAAGCTCTATGCAACTTCTGGGGTAGAAGCAACAGGTACTGTCCTCAAGGAAATGTATCCTCCATCAGAGGGAACAACTGTAACGCAGGATGCTTATGTTGATTACGAGACTGTGACTATTGTTGAAGAGGTGCAAGGTAATAATCCTGATTATGACCTTATTGCAAATGATATTGCTAAAAAGAGGGTTGATAATCCGACAAAGAACACTTATTCCTGTAGGCTTGCAGACTATATCAAGGTTCCATCTGTTACAAGCGAAGACCTTGCTGACGAGCTTGCTTTTGCAAAGGAATATATTGAGAAGGGAATGGATATCAACGCACCAAATGGTCAGACGATACATATTTACTCTGAATTAACTGCGAAGATTATTAAGTATTCAAAGTCAGGACCTAAATATGACCTTGATGGAGCGGCTGAAGTAGCTTCAGAAATCGCCATTATGTCAATTGGTAAGGGTGATATCGATAAAACTAAGGTTTCAACTGTTGAGGGAGAGAAAGAACTATATAATTTCGCTATTGCTGCGGCTATAGATATTCAAAAGTCTGCAGAATCGTTAGTTGAGGCTGCAAAGAATGGAACAGTTGGAACTGTATACAAAGATCCAAATGGTGTTCAGGCAATTGGTAATCATCTTGAGGTAAGCATCAGTAGCCAGACTGTTTATTATGTTGAGAATGGAGAGATTGTAATTGAGACTCCATGTGTAACTGGAAATTATGGGTATGAAACACCAGCCGGAATATATAAGCTAGCATATAAAGTTAGTCCAGCAACGCTAACGGGCAAGAATGCTGATGGTACTGATTATGAATCAAAGGTAAGATACTGGATGCCTTTCAATGGTGGAATTGGCCTTCATGATGCTGATTGGAGAAGCACTTTCGGAGGCAGCATCTATAGAGGCAATGGGTCTCATGGATGCGTAAATCTTCCAATTTGGGCAGCATCAAGCATCTTCCATAAGCTTAGTGCGGGAAGCGTTATTCTAGTATATTATTAAAGAACAACTTGCTAGCATTTAGCAATTTAAGGCGAGATAAAGCCATGTCTATGCAAGAAAATGCGCATGCATGACTATAATAAAAAAGCTATGCATAGATTGATTATGCATAGCTTTTGTCGTATTCAGTATAGTTTGCAAATTGCAGCTTATATCTAAGGTCTTCTATCTTGAGAGGATTTCCTTAAGCGCATTAGAAGTTGCAACAACATCAGCTTCTGTGTTCCAATAGCCGAAAGCAAATCTTATTGTACCAATAGGGAAAGTACCAAGTGCCATATGTGCATGTGGCGCACAATGAAGACCTACTCGAGTCATTATTCCAAACTCGTTATCCAGTGCAAGGCTACCTCAGCAGGATCTTTGTTAATTGTCTGAATAGAAATAACTCCGGTTCTTCCTTCAAGACCATGCTTTCCGGCAATCATTAGTTCTCCGCTTTCTTCAAGTGGTTTCAATTCATCAAGAAGCAGTTGTGTGAGTTTTAGCTCATGGTTCTCGATGTTTTGTATACCCGTTTTGTTTATCCAAAGAAGACCGGCGTGAAGACCAACAATTCCAGGCAAGTTCATTGTTCCTGCTTCAAATCGGTCAGGCATAAAGTCAGGAATCTCCTCTGTATGGCTGATAGACCCAGTTCCGCCAGATATTAATGGATCAATAGAACTTATGATATCCTCCTTTAAGATAAACCCACCAATTCCTTGTGGACCAAGCAAACCTTTATGACCTGTAAAGCAAAGCGCATCAATATTCATTTCCTTCATGCTGACAGGAACGACACCAGCGGTCTGTGCACAGTCAACAAAGAACTTCAAACCATTCTCCTTACAGAAAGCACCGACTTCCTTAAGTGGAAGAATTGTACCGCTGACATTGCTTGCATGAAGCATTACAACTGCTTTTGTGTTCGGCTTCAAAGAATCCTTGAGCTTATCTAATTCCAAACTTCCATCTTTAGAGCATGGAACCCTAGAGAATTCAATACCATGTTCTTCTAACTGCACAAGAGGTCTCATTACAGCATTATGTTCAACTTCAGATGTAATTACATGATCCCCTGGCTTCAAGAAACCTTTAAGAACAAAGTTCAAGCTTTCAGTGATATTCTTTGTAAAAACTACATTCTTACAGTCTTCAGCTTCAAACATATCGCAAAGAAGCTGCCTTGTCTCAAAGACTATACTTTCGAGGTCAAAAGCAGTCTCGTAAGTGCCTCTATTAATGTTTGCTCCAACTGTCGTCATATATTCAAAGACAGCAGCAGGTACATCTGATGGCTTAGGAAATGTTGTAGCAGCATTATCCAAATATATCTTATCCATTATTAACCCTTCTTTCTTCATCAATTCTTTAACTATATTAAACTATATCAAATTACTATATAAATTAAGTCAAAAAAACTATTGATAAAACCTATAATAGACATATAAATATATAGCCTTTATCAAATAGCGAGATATGTAATTTTAGTGTATTATTAGTGATGAAATTATTATACTATTTTTTAAAAGGAGTTAAAATATGGCTGCTAAAAAAGATAAGATTATTATCATTATCGCAGGACTTGTAATCGGCGTAATTGCTGCTGGTCTTGTATACTTTGGAAACCCAATGAATATGGGTTTCTGTATTGCATGTTTTGTAAGAGACACTGCAGGTGCGCTTGGACTTCATAGAGCACCAGTTGTTCAGTACATCAGACCAGAAATAATTGGAATTGTACTTGGAGCATTAATTTGCGCATTTGCAAAGAAGGAGTTTTCCCCTAAAGGTGGAAGTGCTCCAATGACAAGATTTATTCTATCGTTTTTTGCAATGGTTGGTTGCTTGATGTTCCTAGGTTGCCCATTCAGAATGATTCTTCGTCTTGCCGGTGGCGATTGGAACGCTATTATCGGTTTCTTTGGGTTTGCTGTTGGAATTATCGCTGGTGTATTCTTCCTTAAGAAAGGTTTTTCTCTAAAGAGAACTTATAAGGTTTCATACTGCGACGGGTTCGTGATGCCAATTATCCAAGTTGTATGCTTAGGACTACTTATTGTAGCTCCAGCATTTATCTTCTTCTCAGCTGAGGGACCTGGATCAATGCACGCAAGTATTGCACTTTCACTTGGCGCAGGACTCATTGTTGGAGCACTTGCTCAGAGAACAAGACTGTGCATGGTTGGGGGAATACGTGATATGATTCTTTTCAAGGAATCAAGATTGCTTCTCGGCTTTATTGCAATTTTCGTTTCAGCTCTTATTGTTAACATTTGTCTAGGGTTCTTCAACCCTGGGTTTGATGCACAGCCTGTTGCATTCAATGATGGACTTTGGAATTTTCTTGGACTTTTCCTTGTTGGATTTGCGTGCTGTCTTCTTGGTGGTTGCCCACTGAGACAACTTGTTCTGTCTGGTGAAGGAAATGTTGACTCTGCAGTTGTAGTAGTTGGCCTAATTGTTGGCGCAGCTTTCTGTCACAACTTTGGTCTAGCTTCAAGTCCAGAGGGGCCTACACCTTATGGCAAGGTAGCTGTTATTGTTGGAATCTGTGTTGTAGCTCTTATTGGTATTATCAACACATTTCGTAAAGAAGCAAAGTAATAGGAGGTAAATGCAATGCTAGATGCAAGAGGTCTTTCATGTCCACAGCCTGTAATTATGGTTGCAGATGCGCTAAAGAGTGGAGACAATTCATATACAGTGATGGTAGATGGTGTTACTCCAAAGGAAAATGTTACTCGATACGCAATGAACAATGGATACAAAGTAGAGTGTAAGGATACAGCTGAAGGAGATTATGAGCTAATACTTACAAAATAGTGCTGGTTATTTAAAACTCTACATGCTATAATTGTGATGTTTGTATTACTGTGTACTTAAGGAGTATGGAATGACATATATTGCAACCTTTTTTATGCATTTCGGTGCAATTAGATATCACAAAATGTGCAAGAGTATGGGTTATAATGCAATCACAATGCCAGTACCGCGCAACTTAAGTAGCAGCTGTGGAACTTGTGTGAAATATGATGCGCCAGAACCGCTTTATGATAATTCACACGATGAAATGGAACAACTTGTGGTTTGCACAGACAACGGATATGAGCAGCTTTATATAGCTGAAAATTGCTAGATTTATTAAACTGTGTCCAGCTAGC
>JAAZHB010000249.1 GCA_012510935.1 Clostridiales bacterium | reverse complement strand
CTCGCTATGAGCACATCTTCGAATTATCAAGTCTATATTAATCTTTTTTACTTAGTGTGAGAATGCTTCTTCAATGCTTCGAAAGTGACATCGCTAATGCAATGCTCAATCTTACATGCATCAGATGCAGCAATTTCTTCTGGAACACCTATCTTCTTGAATAAATCAGTCAGAATTGTATGACGCTCGAAAACCTTCTTTGCAATCCCAAGACCGTCAGCAGTTAAATGAATGAAGCCGTATTCATCTATAGTAATATAGTCATTAGTTTTTAGGAGTTTCACGGCTCTGCTAACGCTTGGCTTAGAGAAACCCATATGTTCGGCAATATCCAAGGAACGAACATTGTCTTTCTCTTTAGATAATACATATATTGTCTCGAGATACATCTCGCCGGATTCTTGTAGTTGCATAATGACACGCCCTTTCTTTCTCAATGCAAACATCATAGCACAGACATTAGAACTGTTCAAGTTTGCTTTTGGATAGAGAATTGCAAATTTTAAGCAGTTAGCTATTGCTAACAAAAAGATGTTGACAAGCTGGTTAACCTATGCTAACTAAAGTGAGAAAGAGCATAAGGAGAATAGTATGAGTGTTGTAATAATTTGTGGTAATGAATGCATGGTAGGAAGATATAGGGATTTATGCGATTCTTATAAATGCAAAGCAAAAGTGTATCCAAAGATGAGTGCTTCTGCAAAAAATATAGGGAACCCAGACTGATTAATCTTATTTACTAGCACTGTGTCACATAAGATGGTTCGTCTGGTTATGAATGAAGCGAAGAAGAATGGCACACAGGTATTTATTGTTCTAAATGGGCAAGCGGTGTAAGTATTGAGAAGCTCACAGTAGCAGATTATGCTTGAAAAAAAGTGAAAATTCTTATATCATAATTGTGTCGAGCAGCAAATGCGTAAGTCCAGTCGAACTGGGGTTACGCATTATTTTTTTGCTCAAAATAGGAGGTAAATAAAAAATGAAAGAAATAAATAATTCCTTTCTGGCCACTGAAAAAGTTGGCAAACTAATATGCAAATATGCAATTCCTTGCATCATTTCGCTTCTTGTAGGAGCTCTATACAATATAGTCGATCAGATATTTATAGCTAATGCAGATTATTTAGGCTCGTACGGTAATGCAGCAAATACTGTAGTATTTCCGCTCACTGTAATTGCGCTCGCGATTGCTGTAATGATTGGTGATGGTTGCTGTGCGTATGTAAGTCTTTCGCTTGGTAGAAATAACGTAAAAGAAGCATCAAAGAGTATGGGTAACTCGGTTCTATTAACTGTGCTTTTAAGTGTAGTACTTATGGCAATTTATCTAATCTTTATGGATAAGATTATGCTATGTTTGGTGGAACCATTAATGAAGAGACCTTTAAGTATTCTAGAGAATATTTCTTCTGGATAGCACTTGGCATTCCTTTCTATATGTTTGGACAGGCTTGCAATCCAATAATTCGTGCAGATGGAAGTCCGAAATTTGCAATGATATCTACAGTATCAGGCGCAATAATTAACATTATTCTGGATCCAATAATGATATTTGGATTCTTCGATGTACCTAAAATGGGGATGGCTGGAGCTGCTATTGCAACAGTAATTGGACAAATTGTTACTGCAATTCTTGCGATATGGTATCTATGCCACACAAAGACAATCAAGCTTACAAGTGCTGACTTCAAGTTCAAAGGAAGTATTATAGGAAAAACACTGTCGCTGGGAATATGCAGATTCCTTTCGCAAATTTCTCTTGTCGCAGCTATGGCAACGATTAACAATATGATACGAAAGTATGGCGCAATGGATCCGATTTTTGGATTGACTCAATACGCTCAAATTCCGATGGCTGTAGTTGGAATCGTAATGAAATTTTTCCAAATTGTAATCTCTATTGTAGTCGGTATGGCTGCAGGCTGTATCCCAATCGTTGGATTTAATATGGGAGCAAACCATAAGGACCGTGTTAGACAGATTTTTACAAAACTATTAATCGCAGAAGCACTAGTAGGTTTAGTAAGTTTCATTCTTGTAGAAATTTTCCCAAACGCAATTATTGGAATTTTCGGAGCTGCAAATGAAAGTGTATATTATACAGAATTTGCAATTAAAGCCTTTAGAATATATCTCGCACTTATCATTTTGGCATGTGTCAATAAGGCAGCATTTATCTTCCTTCAAGCAATGGGAAAAGCAGTATCATCAACAATGCTCTCGATGGTTAGAGAGATTATTTTTGGAGTGGGCTTTGCAATTATACTGCCAATTTTCTTTGGACTTGATGGAGTGCTTTACTCAATGCCACTCTCAGATTTTCTTACAGCTATTATTTCAACGGTTGTTATAATTCTTACATATCGTGAATTAAATGAAAAACATTGGGGTGACGCAACAAATTATGACATTGCTTTAGATAGCGGGGAAATTGGAATTGATAACTGTGTGGAAATCATTTCTATGTTACAATATGATGATTAGATAATAGAGAATGCGAGGACAGCAGGATGCAGAAAATACTTATTATAGAAGATGATTTGATTATTGCGTCGTCAATCCATAAATATGTTGAGAGTTGGAATTATGATAGCCATATTGTCGAAGCCTTCAAGGATGTAATCGGCGAATTTAAAGAATACGACCCTGACTTGGTTCTGATGGATATCACCTTGCCTTTTTATAATGGATACCATTGGTGCAGCGAGATAAGGAAAATTTCTAAAGTTCCTATCGTTTTTCTTTCATCAGCTGCAGACAATATGAATATTGTAATGGCTATGAATATGGGCGGAGATGACTTCATTAAGAAGCCGTTTGATCTTGATGTCATGATGGCAAAACTACAAGCTATCCTTAGAAGGAATTACGAATATGCTCAGCCAATGGAATCAAGTTGTCTTAAGTACAATGGACTTGTACTCAATCTTTCAGATGCTTGCTTCGAGTATGAAGAAAACAAGGTGGAGCTAACTAAGAATGAATTCAAAATCCTAGAGGTACTTATAAGAAAAGCCGGAGAGATAGTATCTAGAGATGACATTATGGTTAAGCTCTGGGACACAGACAGCTTTGTGGATGAGAACACATTAACTGTCAATGTTAACAGGCTGAGAAAAAAACTAGAGAAGGCAGGCGCGGCTGACTTCATCGGCACCAAGAAAGGCATGGGTTACTATTTAAAGTAGCTACTCAAGGTTGTATGAAATATTATGTTTAGAAAATATTTAAAAACCAGAATACAAGCAATTGTATTATTTGCAATATTTGCAATTATTTTTGTGGTGGTAACAAACCTCGGAGGCGACAACCAGAGAAATAGCATATATGCAATT
>JAAZHB010000248.1 GCA_012510935.1 Clostridiales bacterium | reverse complement strand
TGACGAGATCAAAGACTTACTTGCAGTAGTTGAAGAGACAACAGGTAACAAGGTTACAGCAGAGAGTCTTGCTGAGTGGATTAAGGTTATTAACCTAAAGAGAGCAGCTCTTGAGAGACTTTACAATCTAAGAAAGAATGACAATTCCCCTATCAGCGGAACAGATTCACTTCTTATCTCTCAGATTGCTTACTATGATGATCCTAAGAGATTTACTCAGATGCTTAATGTTCTTTGCGATGAGCTTGAGACAAGAGTTTCTAATGATGTTAATGTTGCTCCTGGTGCTAAGAGAATCATTATCTCAGGAACACCAATGGCAATTCCTAACTGGAAGATGCATAATATCGTTGAGACTTCAGGCGCTGTTGTTGTATGCGAGGAGACTTGCACAGGAACTCGTTACTTTGAGAACTATGTTGATGAGTCAGGTAAGACTATCGACGAGATGATTCATAATATTGCAGACAGATATATGAAGATTAACTGCGCATGCTTCACTCCAAATGAAGGAAGATTTGATGATCTTATCAGACTTGCTAAGGAGTATAAGGCTGATGGCGTAATTGATGTTAACCTTAAGTTCTGCCAGACATATGACATCGAAGGATACACTCTTGAGCAAAGACTCAACGAGGCTGGCATCAAGGTTCTTGGTCTTGAGACTGACTACACAGATACAGATACTAGCCAGCTAAAGACAAGAGTTGAAGCTTTCATCGAGACACTTGACTAAGCATGAATAATCAAATAGAATTTTAGTTGCTAATTGGTGAGCCAATCTTTGGCTCACCATCTTGTCAATTAGGAGAAAAAATGCACTATTATATTTTGTTCAAGAATCATACAGACAGTACTGCAATGTATTCTGCCCTTAAGAAAGAGGGCTTTAATGTTAGAATTTCCCCTACTCCTCGTGAGCTCAGTGTATGCTGTGGAGTATCGCTTCTTATTCTTGAAGAAGAAGTTGCAGCAATCAAGGAATCTATATCTACGTTGAATCTATCTTATATCAAGATAGAGGGTCTAGATAATACCTTCGATAATGCACGAGGAAAATATTGCTAAATAATTGGTAGCAGATTTAAGAGGATATTTATATGAATTATATTGGAATAGATATAGGCTCAACCGCGTCTAAGGTATGCATATTAAGCGAAGATCAACCGCCATTTTTTGAGGTACTTCCTACTGGATGGAACAGCAAGATTACTGCTGGAATAATCAAGGAGACACTTGAATCAAGGATTGGACCAGTTAGTGACTCAAAAATTGTCGCTACAGGATATGGTCGTATTTCTGTTGATTATGCAGACTCGGTTATTACAGAGATATCTTGTCATGGACGTGGTGGCTATGAATTGATTGGTAAAGATTGCGCTATAGTTGACATTGGCGGACAGGACACTAAATATATCAATGTAGTAAATGGAAAGACAGTTGACTTTCTTATGAATGATAAATGTGCTGCAGGAACTGGCAAATTCATTGAAGTAATGGCTAATAGACTTGGCCTAACAATCGAAGAGCTCTTCGAAGATGCTACAGTTGGCAAACCCATTCCAATCAGCTCGCTATGTACAGTTTTTGCTGAGTCAGAAGTAATAAATTATATGGGAGAAGGTCGATGTCGTGAAGATATCGCAGCTGGCGTAATTGACTCTGTTGCTCAGAAAGTTGCAACACTTGTGCAAAGAAAGCCTCTACCAGATACAGTAATTATTACTGGAGGTCTAAGTGCAAATGAGTTCTTTGCATCAGTTCTATCAAAGAAATTGCATAAACCCGTGCTTTCTACTGCCAAAGGAAGGTATGCCGGTGCGTATGGCGCTGCCCTGCTTGCTAGAGAGAAGGATTCTAAGTAGAGTAGCCATATATAAACCCGAAAACAAATGGAAGCCGCATATTACTGCAGCTTCCATTATTTATTTTACAACCTATTTCTATCCTATTCCTATGATATTACTTCTGGAGCAACATCATCCTTCTTCGACTTGCCATGTTCAAACTTCTGCCAGTTATATTGAATAATCCAACCTAGCATGAAAATGAATGCTGCAAGTGATACGAGCCCTCCGAAGATTGGAATAATCTTAACAATACTAACTACGAAAGCTCCAAGAATCGAGGCTGGCCATACATTCCACTTCTTAAAGACCAGTCTTCCAAGCGCAGCTCCTGTAAATGCAGTCGCTGTCATCGAAATTACTGCAATAACCATGCCAAGTAGAATTGCAATTGGTATTCCAATAATTGTGATGCACAGAACGATTATTGCAATCGGTGATACTGCAAGTGCAACAAGGCCTGTTAATAATTGCTTTGGAGCACTCTTCTCAACCATCTCTTTAGCACTATCCAGGTTCTTGCCCATGATTAAGCACAAAATTGCTGCAAGTAGTACAGTCACTGCCGCCATGTAGAATCTAAATGTTGCTTTTGCTAAAAGCTTGTCTGCAAAAGTATTTTCTTTAGCAGTTTCCTTCTTATCAATATGAATTGATTTTGTTCCTGTTATAGTTGCCGATGAAGAAATCTCAGGTTTCTTGCTTGACTCAACCTTAAGATTGCCATTAATAACGGCATTATCTCCGATTTTTACAGTACTTGCTTGGATGTTAACATCTCCATTTACTGTACCATTAATTACAACTTTCTCTCCATAAGCTTGAACTTCAGTAGATGTTCCCTCAAAGGAGAAATTCTGACCTGCAAAGTAAATAGCATGAGCATCAGTAGCGTTAGTCACCGTTAGGGATTGGCAAGCTGCCATTAGAGTCTGGTTAATTTTAGAGCCCGACACTGAGATGTCCTGTGCCGCAAGCTTTAAACCCCCGACAAAGTTCGAATCGTTAATTTGAATCGTTTGTCCTGCTCCAAAAGCCTCTCCTGTCACATTATTTCTTTCAAAGTATAATGTCTGTCCTGCCCAGAAAAATTCATTGGAATATTCTTGATCCGTAACACTTGCCTGCGAAGTGAAAATGTTTCCGCTTGTTCCTTTCACAGGTAAGTCGCTGTCATTTGCAAAAGAGGTGAATATTGTCATCATCACAAGAGTGATTGTGACAATAGACATTATGATTATCGATAATATTTTCTTTCTCATAGCTTTATTATCCTTTCCTAATAACCTTAACTCCGCACTCCTTCTCCATAATCTCTGCAAATCCATCGATTACGCAAAATAGAATATTAGTGCAATGCACTTTACGATCTGCATCTGCAAAGTTGTAGTCTGCAATCAGTTCTGGACAAATAGTTGTATCGAATTGATCAATTACATAATCATTTAGAGTCCTGACTACTTCGATACACTTTTGATATGCCGGATCGCCTTTAACTGTTCTACCGAACACTTTTCCAAGCGCCATAGTAGCACCTGC
>JAAZHB010000247.1 GCA_012510935.1 Clostridiales bacterium | reverse complement strand
TTCCTTGAGAAGGATGCAATTATCGTAATCGAAGAGCACAATGAAGCTCTAGATACAATATACAGACAAGCCGAGGCAACCGAAGAATACAACATAGTAAGACATAATAAAGCACTAGAGTTTGTCAGCGAAAACACTTTGTGCATTATCGTTGATACGAACAGACCGCACCTTACAGAGTGCCCAGAGATTCTAGACATATGTAAGCAAAAGGTTGTAATTGACCACCATAGGTTGGCAGACGATTCTATAGCTACTCCTACGATTGCGTATATCGAGTCGTATGCATCATCGGCAAGCGAACTGATTACAGAGGTTCTACAATACTTCTCTCAGAAGAGATTTATAAATAAGTTTGAAGCGGAAGCGCTTTTGGCAGGAATAATGGTTGATACTAACAACTATTCATCGCGCTCGGGTGTAAGGACATTTGAGGCGGCGGCATGGCTTAAGAGAGCAGGCGCTGATACAGCAGAAGTTAAGAGATTTTTCCGTACAGACATCCAGTCATTCAAAGCAAGGGCAACTGCAATTGCGAATGCAGAATATACTCCGGACAAAATTGCTTTTGCTAGAAATGATTGTTATTCAGATGAGGCAGCCATTATTAATGCACAGGTTGCGGATGAGCTGATTACGGTGAAGGGCGTGCAAGCAGCATTTGTAATTGGAATGGACAACAAGATGAAAACGCTTGTAAGCGCAAGATCGCTAGGAGATATAAATGTTCAGGCAATGATGGAGACACTTGGAGGCGGTGGACATTATACGGCAGCGGCCGCACAATTGTCTATCAGTCCAGACGAAGCTCGTGAGGAAATAGATAAGATGATCAGAAAGCTTATGGATACGAGCGCAGATAAGGAGGAAAATTGATATGCAGGTAATTTTGAAGAAGGATATTAAGGGGACAGGAAAAGAAGGCGACATCGTAAAGGTTAGTGATGGATACGCAAGAAACAAACTAATCCCTGGGGGACTTGCTGTTGAAGCAACAAACCAGAATAAGAAGGCAATCGAGAGAGAGAAAGCAGCAAATGCAGCAAGGATTGCTGAGGAGAAGGCGGCAGCAGAAGACCTTCGCAAGAAGCTTACAGCTAAGCCAATTACAGTAAAAACAAAAGTTGGTGAGGCAGGCAAAATCTTCGGATCTGTTACATCAATGAATATCGCAGACGCTATTAAGGAGCAACTTGGCGAGAGTGTTGACAAGAAGAAAATCGTACTAGACAAGCCTATCAAAGAGGTTGGAATCCATACAATAGAAGTTAAGTTATACACAGATGTAAACGCAAAGATTGAGGTAAAAATCGAGGGTTCTAAGTAATTAAGAAATAAATCACAAAGAATTTTCGCAATCTCTACTAGAAACCACTACAAGAGTTTTACAATAAATTAATTAGATTAGGATAGCATTAATGGATACAACGAAGGAAATTAATCAAATGCCACCTCAAGATGTTGAGGCGGAGAAAGCTGTTCTGGGAGCTATGCTTAAGAGTCCGGAGGCAGTATCGGATGT
>JAAZHB010000246.1 GCA_012510935.1 Clostridiales bacterium | reverse complement strand
TTGAACATAATAAAATAAGAAATAGTAATGAATTGGAGTCTTTGGTAAACATACTTGCTTCTGCAATAGGATCCTTAACAAATCCAACTAAGCTGTCTAATACATTTAGGTCAATAGGACAAAGTGAAATATCTGATAAAACCATAAAAGTATATAGACTATTTTAAAGATGCCTTCTTAATAGATGCAGCTATTCGATATGACATTAAAGGGAAAAAATATATAAATACACCATCAAAGATATACTTTGTTGATACAGGTTTAAGAAATGCTAGGTTAGGATTTAGACAAATTGAAGAAACTCATTTGATGGAAAATATAATTTATAATGAACTAAAACGTAGAGGATATTCCGTTGATGTTGGCATAGTGGAGTTAAAAGAAAAAAATAGTGAAGGGAAAAGGCAACGGAAGCAGTTGGAAGTTGATTTTATAGCATATAAAGGGAATAATAAGTATTACATTCAGTCGGCGTTTGCTTTGCCAGATGAAGAAAAAAGTTGCAAGAGGAAAGACCTTTATTAAATCCGAAGAGCCTAGATTTATAATTGAAATGATTGATATTAAAAATATAAAGTAATATTGCATGAAAAATTATATGAAAGGCATAATCATATACAAAGCTAAGTACGGTGCAACAAAAAAATACGCAGACTGGCTAGTGGAAGAGACAGGCTTAAGGAAGGATATTCGCAAATTGAACTAACCGGTAAATATATGCTGAATGTCATCAACGATACTCTTGATATTAGCAAAATAGAATCGGGACAGATGAAAATTCAGCCTGAAATCTGTGATGAAGAGGTTGTGTTCGAGAATATAGTAAAGATGATGAAACCTGCAATCGAGGAGAAGCAGATTGAATTTGAAATGGAGAAACGCAATATTGACTGGAAGTGGATGAAGATTGATGCACAAAGGGTGGAACAAATATTCGTTAATCTTCTATCTAACTCAATTAAATTTACACCAGAAGGTGGACACGTCAAATTCTTGATGGAACTTGTCTCTCAAAAGGACAATATAATCATCGACCACTTTGCTGTAATAGATAACGGCATCGGAATGTCAGAGGAATTCCTTCAGCACTTGTTTGAACCGTTCTCTCAGGAACATAGGGAGGAGATGGAGTCAGTCGGAGGCACTGGGCTAGGACTTTCCATCGTGAATCAGCTTGTGAAGCTTATGGGCGGTGAGATTTCGGTTGAAAGTGAGCTTGGCAAAGGGACAAGATTCGATATTACGCTACCTCTTGAAGTCGTTGATACACCAGCTGTAGAAAATATTACATATGCAGAGAATCCTATAACAGATAATATAACAGTTTTGTTTGGAAAGAGTATTCTTTTGGCGGAGGATTATCCTTTGAATGCTACGATTGCAGAGAAATTGCTCCGAAAGGTCGGATGCAGTGTAACTTGGGTAAAAAACGGCAAAGAGTGCGTTGATGTGTTCAATGTATCTGAAACATGGAGTTACGATGCGATTCTGATGGATATAAGAATGCCTGTCATGGGAGGTCTTCAAGCATGTGAAGCAGTGCGCAAGCTTAATCGCTTTGACGCAAAGTATGTACCAATCATTGCAATGACAGCCAATGCATATGATGAGGATGTGCAGAAGAGTATGGACGCAGGAATGAATGCCCATCTTTCTAAACCTATTGATCCACAGAAGCTATATGAGACTCTTTTGGAACAAATTGGAAATAGAAAATAAAAGGCTGAGAGAAATTAAGGTGAATATAGATACATGTATTCTTAGTAAACGCAAATCTTAAATATGTATTAGAGGCTTGAAAGAATATTTAGCACTATGATATTATAAATATGCATCATAATCCTATGTAACCTACAAGAGAAAGTATGTGTGCTGTAAGCAAAGATAATATTAAGGAATGGATGTATATGGAATATATATTTTGTGGATGTGCAGCTTTTCTATTGTTCATCCTTCACGATTTAATAAATAATGTGTACGGAAATAAGAAGGGTAGAATGCTCTTCTTTATTGCGTGCGGACTTTTGGTATTTGCAAGTGTCGGGCTGCTTATGAACGCGATTATGGAGCAACGACCGCTTAACTTTGGGAGCGTCGCGGCTTGCATAATTGCAGCGGTGTTTTTTCTATTACTCATTTATACTCTATTCTTTGCTCTTCCATTTCATGAGACATATGTGGATAATGGATTAAGAGACAAGGCAGATGGTAAGGATGAGAGTGTATCAGAGGGCGAGATGGATGGAGCGGCAGAAAGTCAGTCAAAGAATGATACAGAGAACTTTCCGAACAAAGTATGTGATACGGGAGTTTATGCACTTTGCCGTCACCCAGGAGTCCTTTGGCTAATAGGGTTCTATCTATTCTTATCGATAGCTTTTCCCGAAAGGGATTTAATTATCGGAAGTGTAGTTTTTTCATTATTGGATATTGTGTATGTCATATTGCAGGATTTGTATATTTTCCCGCGAGCTTTTTCAGATTATGATACATACAGCAGAAACACGCCATTTCTTATTCCCAATATGGGGAGCGTGACTAAATGTTTTCATGCTAATAGAAGGAGATCGTGACAAATGAAATTTGAAGAAAAACTAAAGAGCAGGGACTCCCAGCTAATTTGGAATGAGTATTGCGGTTTTCTGGATCTGGATATAACGCAGTACATGGAAATACAGAATAGACTTATGGAAGAGCAGCTTGAGGAATGGTCAAGGTGCTCTCTTGGACGTAAGTTAATAGGAAGACGCAAGATAAATACTGTGGAGGACTTCAGGGAATTGTTCCCTCTCACTACATATAAGGACTACGCAGATACACTCCTTCAGAAGAAAGGAAGCATGCTTCCCGAAGAACCAACAATTTGGATAGAGACAACATGGGAAGGCGGGATGCATCCAGTTAAGCTTGCACCTTACACTCAAGGGATGCTTGAGGTGTATAAGAGAAATGTGCTTGCGTGCATGATACTTAGCACTAGCACTAAGAAGGGTGATTTCGATGTTAAGGCTATGGATACCTTCCTCTACGGATTGGCACCGCTTCCATACGCAACAGGACTTTTCCCACGTGCATTGGCTGATGAAATTGAAATACAATTCCTTCCACCGGTTCATGAGGCGGAGAGAATGTCATTTGGAGAGCGTAACAAGAAGGGCTTTAAGATGGGATTATCCAAAGGCATAGACTTCTTCTTTGGCCTCGGTAGTGTAGCTTATTTTGTGAGCCTGAGTCTTGCTTCGATGAGTAGTGGCAAGAAGAAAAAAGGCAGCGGTAGAATGATAACCGTTTCTCCTGCTATAGCAATAAGATATCTCAAAGCTAAAAAAAAGTGTGAGAAAGAGAACCGTGAGCTCAAGCCTAAAGATTTATTCACATTGAAGGGCTTCATGGTAGCAGGTACGGATAACCATTGCTACAAAGATGAGCTCGAAGATCTGTGGGGCATTAGACCAATGGAGCTGTTCGCTGGAACGGAGCCTTCATGCATTGGTACCGAGACATGGACAAGACGAGGGATGTATTTTTTCCCAGATACATGCTTCTATGAATTTATACCATTTGATGAGCTTGCTCTGTGCGACAAGGACCCTGACTATAAGCCAAGGACTTGCCTCATGAATGAGGTTATACCAAGCGAGAAATACGAGCTTGTTATATCGGTGTTTAAGGGTGGAGCCTTTATGCGATATCGTGTCGGAGATATGTATCGTTGTGTTGGCCTTGAGAACAAAGAAGATATGACGAGGATTCCACGATTTGAATATATTGACAGAACGAGTGACATTATTGATATTGCTGGTTTTACAAGAATAAGCGAGAATGCGATTCGTAATGTTGTGACATTATCCGGCCTTTCAATACACAACTGGACGGTGGTTAAGGAATACAACGATAACAATAAACCTTTGATGAGAATGTATGTTGAGATGGAGGAGGATTCGCTTGCTTCAAGAGCAGTTAGCACAGAGATTCTGAAGGAACATCTTACAATTTATTTCAAATATGTTGATGTGGATTATAAGGATTTACAACGAATTCTGGGAATGGACCCACTGGAAATCTCAATAGTGAAGTGTGGAACTTTTGATAAATACAAGCAGAATTATGGAGATTTTCCAAGAAAAATGAATCCGTCGCAACATGAGGTGAGACGACTAATCAAGACTCAAGAGGAGGTGCGATACCATGGATAGGTTTTTTGCAGTTCCTATGATTGCTCTTATAAGTTATCTGTTTCTCTTTATTTCGTTCATGTCAGCGAAGAAATCAAAGTTAATCAACTCTTTCATTCAACTGCTGGGTTGCGGAATACTATGGATGGGAGGGTCACTTCTTATGCGTATGCATATGTGGCCGTCTGTTAAAGTCTGGTTTGATGTATCAATAATTGGACTAATTATGTTCACATATTTTCTTTGGCTATTCGCTTTTCATTACACTGAGAGCAAGAAAACACCGCTGAAATATATATGGTTCATTCTCCTCGCAGGGGCAACAGCCATAAATGTATTTACCGGGGTGTTCGTGAGAGTGCCTCGATTGGAAAATTCTATAGATGGCGGACATATCTTCGTTTATGACTTGACTTGGACAGTATCATTTCTCTTCGTTTTTTGTGGGGCTGTCGTAATTCATACGATATGGATGATGGTAAGTTATGGCAGGAAAGATGCATTAAAGAGAAAGCAGCTAAGACCGATAATGTTCGGATCTGTCGCAATATTTGTGGGGCAGCTAATGTTCCTGTTGCCTACATTTGAGGGATTCCCAGTTGATGTGGCGTCATCTTTCATAATGGTAATGTGCATGTTTTATTCACTATATAAGAGACGGATGTTCACGCTCACAATGCTTGGCTCTAAGGTCGGATGCTATGCACTTGCCGGAGTTCTTTCTGCGTTTATTTTCTCAGTAACTATACCGGCGGGAGAAAG
>JAAZHB010000245.1 GCA_012510935.1 Clostridiales bacterium | reverse complement strand
GTGGTGGGGTCATAGGATTCCAGCATATTATTGTGATGAGTGCGGGGAGACAGTTGTTGCTGCAGGAATGCCAAGCAAGTGCCAAAAGTGTGGTGGAACGCGCTTCCATCAAGATGAAGATGTACTTGATACATGGTTCTCATCAGCACTATGGCCTTTCTCTACCCTCGGATGGCCTGACAAAACCCCTGAATTAGATTATTTCTACCCTAACGCAGTAATGGTTACGGGCTACGATATTCTATTTTTCTGGGTCATTAGAATGGTTTTTGCATCATGCGAGACTATGGGAGAAGTTCCATTCAAGCATGTATTCTTGCATGGGCTTGTAAGGGACGAGCTTGGAAGAAAGATGTCGAAGTCTCTTGGCAACGGCATTGATCCGCTTGAAGTAATCGATGAGGTTGGAGCTGATGCGCTTCGATTCATGCTTTGCACAGGAATCACTCCTGGAAATGATATGAGATTCATTAGAGGCAAACTTGAGAATTCTCGTAATTTTGCGAATAAGCTATGGAATGCTTCTCGATTTACAATAATGAATCTATTAGACGAAGACCGTGAGTTCCTGCCTATGGCTGATGCAAGCAGTGCCAAGCTCAAGGATGAAGATAAATGGATTATCTCTAAGGTTAATGATGGCTCAAAATATATTACTGAGTCATTGGATAAATTTGAGCTGGGCCTCGCTGGACAAAGGGTTTATGAACTAATTTGGGATGAGTTCTGCGACTGGTATATAGAGCTTATTAAGACTAGACTTTGGAGCGATGATGAAGAAGATAAGCTGACTGCAAGATATGTATTGCAAAGCGTATTAAAGGATCTTCTTAGATTGCTTCACCCATTTATGCCATTTATTACTGAAGAAATTTATGGGTATCTTCCAAAGGATGGTGCTACTCAAGATAATCCAGACGAACTACTAATCAAGAGCAGTTGGCCAGTTTATGATGAAACAAAGAGCTATGAAGAGTCAGTTGATAGAATTGAGTTAGCCATGAGCATTATCAAGGCTGTTAGAAATATTAGAGCAGAAGCAGAAGCAGCACCTAGCCGAAAGCTAAATATTCTAATTAGAACTGATAATAGAGCAAAAGATATTGAGCAAATAGAGTCATATATCAAGAACATTGCGAATGTTACAAGCATTGCAATTGAATCATCTAATTCGGAGTCTCCAGATGATGTAATGTCAGCAGTAGTTGATGGGGCTGAAATTCTTGTGGCTATGGATGAGCTTGTAGATAGAGAGGCTGAAATCCAAAGACTTAAGAAAGAGAAGAAGAGACTTGAAGGTGAGGTAGTAAGAGTAGAGAAGAAGCTATCTAACCAAGGCTTTATTGGAAAGGCTCCTGCTTCAGTTATTGAAGAGGAGAAGGCAAAGGGTGAGAAGTACCAAGAGATGTTACAAACTGTAACTGCAAGACTTTATTCACTAAAAAATAAGTAATTATAGATTGAGTTAGGGTGCTGGCGTGTACGCACGTTTGGCCCTTGGCTCGATTTTTTTGAAATAAATATAGGGAGCAAAACTATGTCAGCAGAGCCTATTGGCGTTATGAATGTCCACAAAAGAATTAGAGATATAAGTAATTGGAAGGGACCGGTTGGGCTTGATAGAATGCGTAGATTATTGGAGCTGATGGGTAATCCAGAGAAGGCTCTAAAGATAATCCATGTAGGAGGTACTAATGGCAAGGGATCAACAGCACACTTTATTAAGTCAATTCTAGAAGCTGAAAATTACAATGTGGGAATTTTCACATCACCTCATCTAGTCGTGTTCAATGAGCGAATTCAAACAAGTCAGGGAATGATATCTGATGAAGATTTTGAAAGACTTGCAAATGATGTAATGAATTATGCTGAAGTATTAAATCAGGAAGGCTTTGGTTTCCTATCGCAATTTGAGATATTAACTGCAACCGCATATGCTTTTTTCGCAGAAAAAAAGCCTGATTATGTAATTATGGAGGTTGGAATCGGCGGAAGATATGATGCTACAAATGCGATAGACAGTTCACTGGTAACAATTATTAGTCAAATTGGAATTGACCATGTTAGTATGCTAGGAGATACACTTGCACTTATTGCAGGTGAGAAAGCTTGTATAATCAAGCAGGGTGTGCCACTGATTTCAACATCAAAAGAACTCGAAGTCAAAGAAGTTCTATTTAATGAAGCTAAACAAAAGAATGCTCCTATAATAGATTGCTCAACTTTTGACTATAGAATTATTAATTCAGCTAATAAAGCTTGTAATGGATATACAACTATATTTGATGCGTGCATTTGTGATAAGAAGTATGAAAGCTTGCAAATCTCGATGCTTGGAGAGCATCAAATTACAAATTCTATCGCGGCAATCGCTGCTGTTATGCAGATGATCGATGTAAGTGAGAATGCAATAAGAAATGGACTTCTTGCAGCTTGTAATCCTGGAAGATTTGAATTCCTTAGATATGGACCAGATTTTATAATTGACGGAGCTCATAATGATTCCGGAATAAAATCTGCTATTGCGACTTTCGAATCTGTGGAGGGAAGCTGTGAGGCCAAAAAGGTTCTAGTTGGATTTGGTTGTCTTGCTGATAAAGATGTAGAAGATATGGTTAGCTTGATTTCAATGTCTTTTAAAGGTGCTGATATTGTTGTATTGGAACCTAACTCAGACAGAGCACTTTCTTCAGAAAAACTACATGAATTATTTGTAAAAAATGACAGAAATTGTGATATACTAACTAACATTGGTGAATTATTTTCTAGAAAAAATGCAAAGAAGTACGATATAATAATCGTACTTGGCTCGATTTATCTTATTGGAGAAGTTAGAGCCCTGTTTTTAAAGAAATATAAAGAACTATAAAGAAAACTTTTATTTGGATTAAAAGGAGAGTAGTAATGTTTGACAGAAATGGGAATGATAATAGTGATTATAATCAACATATTAGTGAAGAAATCGCAAAGGTTTCACCTACAGTAGCAGGAATTATTGACAAAGAGTATAATCGCCAAAAGAATAATATCGAACTAATAGCATCAGAGAACTATTGCTCAGAAGCTGTTATGGCTGCTTGCGGAAGTTGCCTTTCATGGAAGTATGCAGAGGGATATCCTTACAAGAGAACTTCCGGTAATAAGGGTAGATATTATGGCGGAACTGAGTTCGTTGACGAGCTAGAGGAATACTGTTGTGATAAGTGGAGAGAGGTATTCAATACTGATTATCATGTAAATGTTCAACCTCATTCAGGCTCACAAGCAAACTTTGCCGCATATAAGGCTATTCTTGAGCCAGGAGATACTGTTCTCGGACTTAATCTTGATAATGGTGGAC
>JAAZHB010000244.1 GCA_012510935.1 Clostridiales bacterium | reverse complement strand
TGGGATATTGGAGAGTCTTTAGATATTCTTGATTTTGAAAGAGCTGGCAAGATTGCCGGAGCTAGATTTACTGTGTACAAGGGGCTAGGTGCTAGACTTGAGAGAGCTGTAATTAATTTCATGCTTGACTTGCATTTTGACCAAGGATATACAGAGATTCTTCCGCCGTTCATGGTAAATAGAGATGCAATGATTGGAACGGGACAGCTTCCAAAGTTTGAGTTTGATATGTTCGCAGTTCCAGCAAAGGATTTTTTCTTGATTCCAACTGCAGAGGTGCCTGTAACTAATTTGAGATCCAATGAGATTCTTACTGCAGAGGAAATGCCAGTGTATTATACTGCTTACACACCTTGTTTCCGTAAGGAGGCGGGCTCTGCAGGAAGAGATACAAGAGGTCTAATCAGACAGCACCAGTTTAACAAGGTTGAAATGGTTAAGTTCGTAGATTCGAAGACTTCTTATGATGAACTTGAGAGCTTGACAAATAATGCTGAGGAGATTCTGCAGAAGTTGAACATCCCATACAGAGTAGTAAGACTATCGTCTGGAGATTTGGGATTCTCATCAGCGATGACATATGATATCGAGGTGTGGTTGCCAAGCTACGGACGCTATGTTGAGATTTCAAGCTGTTCAAATTTTGAAGATTTCCAAGCAAGAAGAGCAAATATTAGATTCAAGAGAGATAGAGAAAGCAAACCAGAATTCGTGCATACACTAAATGGCTCGGGACTTGCTGTAGGAAGAACTGTTGCTGCAATTCTTGAGAATTATCAGAATGAGGATGGCAGTGTTACAGTCCCTGAAGCTTTGAAACCATATCTTAGAAACCTTGATGTAATTAGATAAGGGAGACAAATGGACGAGAAGAGAAATACAATTGTCGACTTTTTAAGTGAGCATAAGGATACAAATCCTATTTCATTTCACATGCCAGGACATAAGGGCCGCGAGAAACTTATGCGTAATTGTGGCTTTGGAAAATTCTTGGATAATATGGTTGGCAATGATATAACCGAAATATTGGGCGCGGACAATTTAACATGTCCGCGCTCTTCTCTTATGGAAGTTGCAAACAGATATAAGAGACAGTATGGCTGTATTGCAACAGAACTTCTTGTTAATGGGTCGAGCGCGGGTTTGATGGCATCGATATTGACTGCTGTGCAAAGAGGCGGCAAACTAATTCTAGGCCGTAACTCACATCACTCAGCATATAGCGCTATGAGACTCGGCGGAGTTTCACCAGTATATTTAAGGCCTGAGATTAATAAGAAATATAATTTGCTTGGCAAAATGCTTGTGTCAGAAGTACAAGAAGCAATAGATGAGAATCCAGATGCAGCAGCTGTTCTAATTACCAGCCCCAATTATTATGGCCTTTTGTCAGACATATATTCTATTTCCAAAGTATGCCATGATGCAGGGATGGTATTAATTGTTGACCAAGCCCATGGAGCGCATCTAAAGTATTTCGATGAGAATGAGAGGTTTAAGAGGGCTGCAGAAAATTGCGGAGCAGACCTTGTCGTAAACAGCACGCACAAGACACTTTTTTCTTTCACTGGCTCGGGAATATTGAATGTGTGCTCATACGACATTGACCTTGATTTTCTGCGTGAGAATCTCAGGATGCTTCAAACAACAAGCCCTTCATATCTCTTGCTCGGAAGCTTGGATATGAATTCGCAAATTATGGAAAGACATGGCAAAGAAATAGTTCAGCATTGGAGTGATGATGTTAAATATTTCTATAAGCAGGCAGAAAGAATTGACGGACTTACAGTAATAAGAGATTTCGCTCTCGATACAACGAAAATAAATATTAGCATGGCAGATCTTGGAATGTCAGGGGATATGCTTGAAAGAGAATTGAGGACAAAAAACATCTGGGCTGAGATGGCCCATGGTGAGTTTGTAATGCTAATGACTGGAGCTGGCAATTTGCGAAGCGATTACGAATATCTTTTGAAAGTGCTACGCGACCTGTCTTCTAGTTTCGGTATAGGAAGAAAGACGAAGAGAACTATTCAAAGCTTGCCTGATTTTAATCCTGCAATTAATGAGATTCCATTGCAAGAAGAAAAGGTCCCGCTGTATGCCTCGGAGGGTAGAGTTGTTTATTCGCCTCTAATTTGCTATCCGCCGGGCTCGCCAATAATCTGTCCTGGAGAAATAATGGATATGGAAGTTATTTCTTATATACAGAAAACATTGGCAAATGGAAGTGATATAATTGGCGTAGATGATGAAGGTGAAATATCAGTAGGCGTTGAATCTATGTGAAATCTTTGCTTTTAAGCTATAAATGTGTTAAATCAATGGAATTTCAGTGAATTCTGGTGTATAATATGAAGCTGTATAATATATGGTTTTGTTATTTTATAATAATAATATTTTAAAGAAAGGATGGTTTCTAAAAGGGATGAGCCAAGGGAAACATTTACCTAGCGTGTGTGTACCACATCACAAGAACACAGCAGGTCGCGAGACTGTAGTGATGAATACACCTGACGTGGTTAAGATCTGCATGTCGCAGAACATTGGCGCACCTTGCAAGCCTCTCGTTCAAAAGGGAGACTATGTAAAGGTTGGCCAGAAAATCGGTGATAACACCGAGGCGTTCATTAGCGCACCTATTCATTCTAGCGTATCCGGAACTGTAAAGGATATTATCCAAGTTCGTGGATCAATGGGTGGAATGGAAACACTTATAGAGATTGAGACAGACAAGAAGCAAGCGGTTAGCGAGGAGGTAAAGGTACCTACAGTTAACAGCCATGAGGATCTAGTAAAGGCAGCAAGAGAATGCGGCCTTGTAGGTCTAGGAGGAGCTTCCTTCCCAACTCATGTTAAGCTAAACCCAAAGAACCTTGATGAGTGTACACAACTTGTAGTTAATGCTGCTGAGTGTGAGCCTTTCATTACAGGAGATAACAGAGAAATGGTTGAAGATGGCCAGGATGTTATTGATGGTATGATGGCAATCATGAAGTGGTTGAATCTAGAAGAAGGTTTTATCGGAATCGAGGAAAACAAGCCTGATGCAATCGAGAATATGCAAAGATTAATCGAGCAGAATGGTTGCAATGATATCAAGGTTGTTAAGCTTCTTTCAAGATACCCTAAGGGTGCAGAGCGTGTACTCGTATATGAGGTAACAGGAAAGGTAATGAATGCAGGAGTTCTTCCAGCACAGCTAGGAGTAATTCTTGCTAACGTAACAACAATAGGTCTTCTTGGATATTACCTAAGAACAGGTATGCCAGTTGTAAGAAGAAGAGTTACAGTTGATGGAGATGCTGTTGCAAATCCACAGAACGTATACGCACCTATTGGAACAGAAATTGCTGATATCGTAGAGTTCTGCGGTGGATACAAGTATGAGCCTAAGAAGATTGTAATGGGCGGACCTATGATGGGTAGAGCTACTCACTCAGATGCATCTGTTACAATGAAGAATACTGGTTCACTCCTTTGCTTCGGCAAAGAGGTTGCAGAGGTTAAGCCTGAAACAGGTTGCATCAACTGCGGACGTTGTATTAATGCATGTCCTTTCCATTTAACTCCACAGATTTATGCTGAGGCTTATAATCGTAAGGATGTTGAGACTCTAGAGAAGTTCAATGTAATGCAGTGCATGGAGTGCGGAAGTTGCTCATATGTATGCCCTGCAAGAAGACCTCTAAGCTTTATGAATAAGCTTGGAAAGGGAATGGTAAAGGAGGCATCAAGTAAGTAATATGGCTAAGAATTATCGTACTAACCTGATCGTATCCTCCGCACCACATATTGTTACGGATTACGATACGACAAGACTGATGGGCACAGTACTACTCGCATTATTGCCATCACTAATTGCAAGTACATACATTTTCGGAGCAAGAGTTCTTCTTCTCTCAGCTGTATGTGTTGTAGCAAGTGTGGTTTTCGAGTGGCTGTACAACATCATTACTAAGAAAACACAAACTATAGGAGACCTTTCAGCAGCAGTAACAGGACTTCTGATTGCATTCAATGTTCCATCAAGTTTTCCACTTTGGATGGCTGTAATCGGTTGCTTCTTCGCTATCGTTGTTGTTAAGCAACTCTATGGCGGAATTGGAAAGAATTTCGTTAACCCTGCAATTGCGGCAAGAATTTTCTTGTTCATCTCATTCGCAGGAAATATGTCGTCATGGCCAATTGCAAGAATTTCAGAGACTGCAGATGCAGTTACTGGTCCTACACCTCTAGGAATCTTTGCTGAGGGCAGTGTTGATCAGCTACCTGGCCTTTTGAACATGTTCCTTGGATTCCATGGTGGTTCAACTGGCGAGGTTTGCTCACTTGCACTACTTATCGGTGGACTTTTCCTAATCTGGAAGAAAGTTATTTCACCTATCATTCCGGTTGCATTCCTTGGAACTGTATTCGTAATGGGTGCAATCTTTGGCGGAAATGGACTACAGGGTGGAGTATTCCACGTTCTTGCTGGTGGAGCAATGCTTGGTGCATTCTTCATGGCAACAGACTATGTAACATCACCTAAGCTTAAGAGCGGACAGATTATGTTCGGTATTGGATGTGGACTTGTTACAATGATTATTCGTCTATGGGGTTCATACCCAGAGGGAGTATCATTCGCAATCCTTCTAATGAACATTTGTGTTCCACTATTTAACAAACTTTCATACAAGTTTTATCTAAAGGGAGGTGCTAAGTAATGGAAAAGAAGAATAATACATTCAAAGATTTCGTTGCACCTATCCTCGTTCTTGTAGTAATTTGCTTTATCGTTACTTTTGCACTAGCATTTACATATGGTATTACAAAGCCAATTATTGATAAGAATACAGCTGCGGCTGCTGATAAGACAAGAACAGAACTGCTATCAGACGCAGACTCCTTTAAAAAGTTTGATGGGAAGCTCGTTGAGCTCGAAAAGGGAAAGGTATTCGTAACTGACTGTTATGTTGCAGATAATGGAACAGGAATGGTTTGCACGGTTAAGTCAAATTCATATGGTGGACTTTTGACTGCAATGATTGGTATTGACAAAAGTGGTGCAGTTACAGCTGTTAAAGTAACTGAAGCAGCGGACACTCCCGGTGTAGGAACAAAGGCACAGGATGCTGGGCACCTAAAGCAATATAAAGGACAGACAGAACTTACAACAGATGTAAAGGCTGATCCTAATGTAAATGCTGTATCTGGTGCTACAATTTCTTCTTCAGCTGTACATAAGGCTGTTGCTTGTGCACTTATGCAGTTTGAAAAGATGGGAGGTATAGCATAATGGAAAAGAAGACAAGCAAACTCTCCATCGTTTTAAATGGACTTATTAAGGAGAACCCAGTACTTGTTCTCTTGATTGGTACTTGCCCGGCGCTAGCTACATCTTCATCGTTAGCAAACGGTGTTGGAATGGGTTTATCCGCTACAGCCGTGCTTATTTGCTCAAACATCGTTATTTCGTTACTACGTAAGATTATTCCAGATAAAGTTAGAATTCCTTGCTATATCGTTGTAATTGCAGGTTTTGTAACAGTTGTACAGTTTGTGGTTCAGGCATATCTTCCAGCTCTATATAAGTCACTGGGACTCTTCCTGCCGCTAATTGTAGTAAACTGTATTATACTTGGAAGAGCTGAGGCTTTTGCAAACAAGAATAACCCTCTAGATGCAGCACTTGATGGAATTGGAATGGGTCTTGGATTTACTCTTGCCCTTGCTGCAATGGGTACAATAAGAGAACTTCTTGGAACAGGATGCCTTCTTGGCTTCACGATCATTCCAAACTTTGGAATCGGATTCTTCACACTTGCTCCGGGCGGATTCTTCGTTTATGGAGTAATGATTGCACTGCTTAACATGCTAACTAAAGGAAAGGCTCTCAAGGCTGATGGATTTAGCTGTGGAGTATGTCCGATGTACAATTCATGCAATGTTGCAGAAGCAAATGACGAAATAAAGGCTGCTGATGCAGCAAAGAAAGGAGCTGAGGCATAATGTTAAACCTAATTATCATTTTTATGGGAATTGTGCTGGTTAATAACTTCGTGCTTTCACAGTTCCTCGGAGTATGCTCTTTCTTAGGAGTATCAAACAAGATGAGTTCTTCTGTCGGAATGGGTGGCGCTGTAATTTTCGTAATGGTTCTTGCAGAGCTTGTAACATGGCCAGTTCAGAAGTTCGTTCTTGATAGATTCGATATTGGATATCTACAGACAGTAGTATTTATTCTTGTTATTGCATCACTTGTACAGTTCGTAGAAATGTTCATGAAGAAGTACCTGCCAGCGCTTCAGAAGGCTCTTGGTATCTTCCTTCCACTTATCACAACAAACTGTGCGATTCTAGGTGCAACAATTAATGCTATCAACTATGATTACACATATATTCAATCTATCGTTTATGCATTCGGCGCTGGAGTAGGCTACCTTGTAGCTATGGTACTCTTCGCAGGAGTAAGAGAAGAGAAGTTGTGGGATGAGAGTGGAGTGCCTAAGTTCTTTAAGGGTGTTCCAATGATTCTTGTAAGTGCGACAATTCTCTCAATGTCATTCATGGGATTCACAGGATTGTTCCAGTAAGGAGGAAAGCAAATGGCAAATGTTTTAACACCAGTAATCCTGGTGGCAGTAGTTGGCCTGATTTGCGCGGGCCTACTGGTAGTAGCATCAAAGGTATTCTTCGTACCTGTTGATGAAAGAGTATCAAAAATTAGAGCAGCACTTCCGGGCGCAAACTGCGGTGGTTGTGGGTTTGCTGGTTGCGATGACTACGCAGCACAGCTTGTAGCTAATCCAGATCTCCCTTGCACAAAGTGTGCACCAGGAGGAGAAGCAGCTGTAGCAGCTATCTCAGAAATTCTTGGAAAATCTGCAAGCGCAATGGAGAAGCAGGTTGCTCAGGTAATGTGTAACGGAACTTGCGATGCAGCAAGACCAATGCTTGAGTGGCAAGGTCTTAAGTCCTGTAAGGGAGCAAAGGGCTTCTTTACAACACCTTCAGCATGTATGTATGGCTGTATTGGCCTTGGAGATTGCGCAAATGTGTGTGATTTTCAGGCAATTGGCATTATCGATGGTGTAGCTAAAGTTAACAGAAATAATTGTGTAGCTTGCGGCAAGTGCGTATCGGAGTGTCCTCAGAGCATTATCAACCTAGTACCGATGAAGAATCAGGTACATGTTCTATGCTCATCCATAGATAAGGGCGGAGTTACAAAGAAGAATTGTGACAACGGGTGTATTGGTTGCATGAAGTGTACTAAAGTTTGTAACTTTGATGCAATTACGGTTGAAAACAATCTTGCAAGAATTGATGTAGCAAAGTGCAAGTCTTGCGGACTGTGTGTAAATGAGTGCCCAACTGGAGCAATTAACAGCTTCAAGCCTGTTAAGGCTAAGAAGAAAGTAGAAGCACCGAAGTTCACTCCTGAACAAATCGAGGAGATGAAGAAGGCTGCTGCTGCAAAGAAAGCTGCCGCTGCTGAGGCAAAAGCAGAAGAGAATGCTGAAACAAAGACAGAAGAGAAGGCATAACTCATTTAAGAATTACTAACAAAATCCCCGTTGATTGTAAAATCAACGGGGATTTTGTTTTGGTTATCAAATATGAAATTTTAGTAATTCTCTTTTCTTACCTCAAAGAAGCTTTGTGGATGTTTGCAGACAGGACACATTTCTGGCGCTTTCTTTCCAATTACTAAGTGTCCGCAATTACGGCATTCCCACATAGTCTCATCTGCCTTCTCAAATACAGCCTGCATATCTACATTATTTAGGAGTGCGCGATAACGCTCTTCATGGGCTTTTTCAATCTTACCTACCATACGAAATTGAGACGCCAACTCGGTGAAGCCTTCATCTTCGGCATCCTTTGCAAAACGATCATACATGTCTGTCCATTCATAGTTCTCGCCTTCTGCTGCACTTAACAAGTTTTCAGAAGTATTGCCTAGTTTCTGAAGAGCTTTAAACCAAAGCTTTGCGTGCTCCTTCTCGTTCTGCGCTGTATGTTCAAAGATTGCTGCAATCTGCTCGTAGCCTTCCTTGCGTGCAACAGAAGCAAAGTATGTATATTTATTTCTTGCTTCAGACTCACCTGCAAAACCCTCTAATAGATTCTTTTCCGTCTTTGTTCCCTTTAATTCCATAGTATTATTCTCATTTTTGTTATTGTCATTAACTTCAATTAAATTTAATAACTCTTTTACCGTCTCTACAGGAAAATCTGTAGAACTATCTTCGAGAAGACTCTCAAGAAAAACATGAGAATTCTTACTCTGTGGAAGCATATATCCTGCTTCCCTTATAATATCTTCGCTCATACGCCTGTTAGCAATCTGCACTGTCTCTGCAAATTGACGAACAGTTGGATTATCAGCTGACTTTACAAGTGCCATAGCAATAGTTTCTTGTGTTGCCTTTCTTTGAGCCAATTTAAAAAGGTCATCCGTAATTTGAAGATTTTTCTCCTGCTGTGGAGGAATCTTATCTGGAATCATGGAAATTGCACCAGAAGGGCATGCTTTAGCACAGATACCACAACCAGTACATTTATCCCAATCTATCTGCCCTGTCTCAGTGTCAGTTGCTCCGACTGGACATACATAAAGACATAAACAATCTTTCGTACACAAACTAATGTTTCTTACTGCGTGTTCTGTTCTCATACTCTTTTCACCTCCATGATTTTATGTCTTGGAACCTTGCAAACTGGGCAAACTGCTGGAGGCTCTTCGCCAACATATACATATCCGCAAATGTCACAGACCCAAATTTTTGTATCCTTGATAAGTAGTTCTCCTTTGTCGTTATATTGATCTATAACTGATAGCAACATACGACTTACCTTCTCTGACCATGTTAATGCGCGTTTAGCACCTCTGTCATCAAGCTCTTCAGCCGAATCTTTTGCAACTACAAAAGATGTATTTAAATCGTCTCTAATCTGTTCAGCTATAGAGCTAAAAGATGCATCACTTGGCAAATCAATCTTACTAGAAAAATAATTCGCTAGTTCCGTAAAGAGTTCGGACTCTCTTGCCATGTATTGTTTCTCACAACCTCTAGCAAGATTGGAGCAAAGAATTGACTTCTCTATATCCGAAAGCTGCCTTAGTTCATCTTCTCCTTTAGAATCTATAGAGCGATTTGTGATACTAGATTGAAGCTTAATAGCCTGACCATCGTTTTTCGCTAATAGAGTCTTATCTTTATTATCCTTTTCTTTTTGTAAGCTTTTTTCAAACTGCGACTTGGGTGCGCCGCAAAGAGGGCAAACCCAATCTAAAGGCAAGTCCTCCCACTTTGTGCCAGCTGCTATTCCAGCCTCAGGAATCCCTTTTGCTTCGTCATACTCATAACCGCAAACCATGCAAATATATTTGCTCATCAAATTACCTCCTTCTTTTTGTTGCATTCAGGACAAATCCCGTTAAAGAATACATCATATCCTTGGAATTGAAATCCCTGCTTGTCATCTATCATATCCGTCAAATCAGATAAGCAGTTCATATCGACATCATAGATGCGATTACACATATTACACTTTATGTGATAGTGATCATCGCAGCGAGAATCGAAATGTTCTGGCCCGCCGGGAACCTCAACTTTCTTTATCTCGCCCATTTTAGCAAGACGATCAAGGTTTCTATATACAGTACCCCTGCTTATGCTAGGACTATCTTTTTGAATTTCAGTATAGATGTCGTTAGCAGTAGGGTGGCATTTAAGGCGCTGAACCGTCTGGTATATCATAGAAACTTGAACTGTATTTCTCTTAATCATAATAATCCCCTTTATTAATACGCTATACTAATAGGTATATTATATCATTAAGCTTTCAAAAGCAATATAATTCTTCAATAATTACTGAAAAAGAATAAACAATAAATAGGTTGAATGAAAATGCGAGTGCGAGTATAATTCCTATATAAATAATAGGAATTAAAGCACTAAAGTATAATATGCCAGATAAGGTCTATCTTAAGGGGAGGAATTTATGTCGAACATTTATACATCGGTAGAGCAGCTAATTGGT
>JAAZHB010000243.1 GCA_012510935.1 Clostridiales bacterium | reverse complement strand
ATAAACAATATCGATGCAGTTTTGCGTGATGTTTTGGATATTGCTGGTATTCGAGTCATTTGTAACTATGAAGAAGATATGTATAATATATCGGCAATTCTTCTTCAACAATCAGACATTGAGCTAATTAGGATAAAGGACTATGTTAAAAATCCTAAGGAGAGCGGCTACAGGAGTTTGCATGTGGTCGTAGCTCTACCAGTATTTTTGGTTAACAGAGATGCAATGGTACCCGTCGAAATACAATTTCGTACTATTGCCATGGATACATGGGCAAGTCTAGAGCACGAATTAAGATATAAGAACAAAGGAAGTCTACCTGATGATGTTCAAGCTTTGCTTAAAGATTGTGCGACCCAATTGGCAAAGGTTGATGACAGCATGAACAAGGTTAGACAGAGAGTCCTTAATAATAATAAAGAACATAACGAATATATAGATTTATAACAAAAGCCACTATGGAACTCAACTATAAGGCAGCAGGCTCAATTTGAAGAATTTCGGTGGCAGTTATTATTCTCAGTCTTTAAATAAAAGGAGAAGTAGGTAATGAAAAACCTTGAGAAAACATATAATCCGCATAGCTTTGAGGATAGAATTTATGAGATGTGGGAGGACAAAGGAGCATTCAATGCTGAGATAGATAAGGACAAGAAGCCTTATACTATTATTATGCCTCCACCAAATATTACAGGCCAGCTCCATATGGGTCACGCACTCGACCAGACTCTTCAGGATGTCCTGATTAGATGGAAGAGAATGCAAGGTTATAGTGCATTGTGGATTCCGGGAAGCGACCATGCAAGTATCGCAACTGAGGTTAAGGTTGTTGAGAAAGTAAAGAAAGATACTGGAAAGACCAAGATGGACATGACAAGGGAAGAGTTTCTTGAGTATGCATGGGATTGGAAGAAAGAATACGGCGGAAGAATTACAAAGCAATGTCGTAAGCTAGGTGATTCTTGTGACTGGAGAAGAGAGCGATTTACTATGGATGAAGGCTGTAACAAGGCCGTTACAGAGTTTTTCATTCATTTATACAAGAAGGGTATGATTTACAAGGGCAATAGGATTATAAACTGGTGCCCTAGCTGTAAGACTACACTATCTGATGCAGAGGTTGAGCACGAAGATCTTAATGGAAAATATTGGTATTTCTACTATCCTGCAACTGATGGAAGCAAGGGAATTACAATTGCTACATCAAGACCAGAGACAATGTTTGGAGATACTGCTATTGCTGTTGCTGATGGAGATGAGAGATATGCACATCTTGTTGGAAAGACAGTAACAATTCCTCTAATTGGAAGAGAAATTCCAGTAATTATTGATGAGCATGCTGACCCAGAGAAGGGTACAGGAGCTGTTAAAATTACTCCATCACATGACCCTAACGATTTCATGGTTGGTGAGCGTCATAACCTTGAGAGAGTTTGCTGTATTGACGAGACTGCTCACATGAATGAGCTCGCAGGCAAGTATGAAGGCATGGATCGTTATGATTGCCGAAAAGCATGGGTTGCAGATTTGGACGAAGCAGGTTTCCTTGTAAAGACAGAAGATGTAGTTATTCCAGCTGGAAAATGCTACCGCTGTCACACTGTAATTGAGCCAATGATTTCAGATCAGTGGTTCGTTGCAATGGAGGATTTAGCTAAGCCTGCAATAGAGGCAGCAACATCAGGTGATATGACACATGCACCTGCTAGATTTGAGAAAATTTATCTAAATTGGCTGAACGATATTCATGATTGGTGCATCTCAAGACAGCTATGGTGGGGACATAGAATTCCAGCATATTATTGTGATGAGTGCGGAGAGACAGTTGTTGCAGCAGAAATGCCTAGCAAGTGTCCAAAGTGTGGAGGATCTCATTTCCATCAAGATGAAGATGTACTTGACACATGGTTCTCATCAGCACTATGGCCTTTCTCGACACTTGGATGGCCTGATAAAACCCCTGAATTAGATTATTTCTATCCTAACGCCGTAATGGTTACAGGTTACGATATACTATTTTTCTGGGTAATTAGAATGGTTTTTGCATCATGTGAGACTATGGGAGAGGTTCCATTTAAGCATGTATTCTTGCATGGGCTTGTAAGAGATGAGCTTGGAAGAAAGATGTCGAAGTCTCTTGGCAACGGCATTGATCCGCTTGAAGTAATTGACGAGGTTGGAGCTGATGCGCTTCGATTCATGCTTTGTACAGGAATCACTCCTGGAAATGACATGAGATTCATCAGAGGCAAACTCGAGAATTCTCGTAATTTTGCAAATAAGCTATGGAATGCTTCTAGATTTACAATAATGAATCTTTTGGACGAAGACGGTGAGTTTTTACCAATGGCTGATGCAAGCAGTGCTAAACTCAAGGATGAAGATAAATGGATTATTTCTAAGGTTAATGATGGCGCAAAATATATTACTGAGTCATTGGATAAGTTTGAGCTGGGCCTTGCTGGACAAAGGGTTTATGAACTTATTTGGGATGAGTTCTGCGACTGGTATATCGAGCTTATTAAGACTAGACTTTGGAGCGATGATGAAGAAGATAAGATTACTGCAAGATATGTATTGCAAAGCGTATTAAAGGATCTTCTAAGATTACTTCATCCATTTATGCCATTTATTACTGAAGAAATTTACGGATATCTTCCAAAGGATGGTGCTACTCAAGATAATCCGAACGAACTTCTAATCAAGAGTAGTTGGCCAGTTTATGAAGAAGCAAAGAGCTATGATGAGTCAGTTGATAGAATCGAGTTTGCTATGAGCATCATCAAGGCTGTTAGAAATATTAGAGCGGAAGCAGAAGCTGCACCTAGTCGTAAGCTAAATATTCTAATTAGAACTGATAACAGAGCTAAAGATATTGAACTAATAGAGTCATATATCAAGAACATTGCAAACGTAACTAGCATTGCAATCGAAGCATCTAATTCAGAGGCTCCAGATGATGTAATGTCAGCAGTAGTTGATGGGGCAGAAATTCTTGTAGCTATGGATGAGCTTGTAGACAGAGAAGCTGAAATCCAAAGACTTGAGAAAGAGAAGAAGAGACTTGAAGGTGAGGTAGTAAGAGTTGAGAAGAAGCTATCTAACCAAGGCTTTATTGGAAAGGCGCCTGCTTCAGTTATTGAAGAGGAGAAGTTGAAGGGTGAGAAGTACAAAGAGATGTTACAGACTGTAACTGCAAGACTTGATTCGCTAAAGAATAAGTAATGATAGATTGAGCTAGGGTGCTGGCGTGTACGCACGTTTGGCCCTTGGCTCGATTTTTTTGAAAAAAGATAGGGAGCAAAACTATGTCGGCAGAGCCTATTGGCGTTATGAATGTCCACAAAAGAATTAGAGATATAAGCAATTGGAAGGGACCGGTTGGGCTTGATAGAATGCGTAGATTATTGGAGTTGATGGGTAATCCAGAGAAGACTCTCAAGATAATCCATGTAGGAGGAACCAATGGAAAGGGTTCTACTTCACACTTTACTAAGTCAATTCTTGAAGCAGAGAATTACAATGTGGGAATTTTCACATCACCTCATTTGGTTGTGTTCAACGAGAGAATTCAAACAAGTCAGGGAATGATATCTGACGAAGATTTTGAAAGAATTGCAAATAATGTAATGGATAAAGCTGAAATATTAAGTCAAGAAGGCTTTGGTTTTCTTTCGCAATTTGAGATATTAACTGCAACCGCTTATGCTTTTTTTGCAGAAAAACAGCCTGATTATGTAATTATGGAAGTAGGAATTGGCGGAAGATATGATGCGACAAATGCGATTGATAGTTCACTGGTAACCGTTATTAGTCAAATTGGAATAGACCATGTTAGTACGTTAGGAGATACCCTTGCACTTATTGCAGGCGAGAAAGCTTGTATAATCAAGGAGGGCGTGCCCCTGATTTCGACATCAAAAGAGCTCGAAGTTAAAGAAGTCCTATTTAATGAGGCCAAACATAAAAGTGCGCCAGTAATTGATTGCTCAACTTTTGACTATAGTATTATTGATTCAGCTAATAAATCTTGTAATGGATATACAACTATATTTGACGCTTGCATTTGTGATAAAGAGTTTGAAAGCTTGCAAATCTCGATGCTTGGAGAACATCAGATTACAAATTCTATTGCGGCAATCACTGCTGTTATGCAGATCATTGATGTAAGTGAGAACGCAATAAGAAATGGGCTTCTTGCAGCTCGTAATCCTGGAAGATTTGAATTCCTTAGATATGGACCAGATTTAATAATTGACGGAGCTCATAATGAGTCCGGAATAAAGTCTGCTATTGCGGCTTTTGAATCTGTGGAAGGAAGCTGCGAGGATAAAAAGGTTCTAGTTGGATTTGGGTGTCTTGCTGATAAAGGTGTCGGTGATATGGTTAGATTGATTTCAAGGTCTTTTAAAGGGGCTGATATTGTCGCATTGGAGCCTAACTCGGAAAGAGCACTTTCTTCAAAGAAACTACACGAATTATTTGTAAAAAATGACAGAATTTGTGATATACTAACTAACGTTAGTGAAATATTTTCTAGTAAAAATACAAAGAAGTACGATATAATAATTGTGCTTGGCTCGATATACCTTATCGGAGAAGTTAGAGCCCTGTTTTTTAAGGAAAGTTAATGAACTATAAAGAAAACTTTTATTTGGATTAAAAGGAGAGAAATAATGTTTGACAGAAATGGGAAAGATAATAGTACTTATAATCAACATATTAGCGAAGAAATCGCAAAGGTTTCACCTACAGTAGCAGGAATGATTGACAAAGAGTATAATCGTCAGAAGAATAATATTGAGCTTATAGCGTCCGAGAACTATTGCTCAGAGGCTGTTATGGCTGCTTGTGGAAGCTGTCTTTCATGGAAGTATGCTGAGGGCTATCCTTACAAGAGAACTTCAGGTAACAAGGGTAGATATTATGGTGGTACAGAATTCGTAGACGAACTAGAAGAATACTGCTGTGATAAGTGGAGAGAGGTATTCAATACTGATTATCATGTAAATGTACAACCTCATTCAGGTTCACAGGCAAACTTT
>JAAZHB010000242.1 GCA_012510935.1 Clostridiales bacterium | reverse complement strand
CATAGCCGGGAGTCTCCGTTGCAGCATTCTCAATGCCAATCTCTCTAAGGATTCTAATCAATTGCATTGTAAGCTGCTGACTTCCAGCGCCAATTACAACTTGTTCTGGAGTGCATTTCACGCCTCTGCTCTGATAAAGATACTTGCATATCTCATATCGAAGTGCAGGCTCGCCTTTAACATCTGCCTCCGTTTGGAGAAGATTGGAATATTCATTGAACACCCTGCTCATGCATTTCTTCCACTTGGAAAACTCAAAACTCTCCTGGTCGTAAATCATTGGCTTATCCGCTCCGACAATTCGCTTAGCCCTTGTGCTATTAGTTGGCAGAAGATCCTCAAGTCGTTCTGTCACAGCTCCTTGTGATAGCTCTGCTGCTGAATCTGTTATGTCCTTGCTAACATAATATCCAGACTTCGGCCTGGTCTCAACATATCCCTCAACAAGAAGCTGTGTGTATGCGGTTTCGACCGTTGTTATGCTAATTTCATTCTCCTCCGCAAGCTTTCTAAGAGATGGAAGCTTTGACCCCTTCTCCATATTACCGCTTATGATGCCGTTCTTTATTATATTGTAGATTTGTACATAAAGGCTCTCATCAAGCTCTTTATCTAAATTAAGAATAAGATTATTCAAACTGTGTTAACTCCTTACATTCTGATATTACACGTCGAACTTTTTGCGATGTGTAATTGTCAATTTGGTTAATTCTGTTGTTTTCCAGATATACAACGCTCTGTTATTATAACGATTAAAAAAATCAAACTCAAGACTTGACATTCGTTTTCTATGCGAAATTCCTAAAGTGGTGTATAATTCTTGTGACAAAAAAGGAGACACATATTATGGGAGAAAATCGCAAACTAACAACCCTGGTTCTGACAGCTTTACTCACAGCGGTAACATTAATTTGCACACTTTTACTGAAAATTCCGATTGGTCCGGAGTGTTACATAAATCTGGGTGATGCAGTTATCATTTTGAGCATTATGATTCTGCCACGCGGCTATGCTTGTTTTGTCGGAGCAGTGGGTACTTCCCTAGCAGATTTAATGGGTGGCTTCCCTCTCTGGGCACCCGCAAGTTTTATTATCAAAATCCTTTCAGTTCTGGCACTAGGATTTATGCTCGATTTAATTATGAAAAAAACCGGCTCTAATTCCTGCAAGGCTTGCAATGATATCCGTTGCCACAAGAACTCTCCGTCAAATACCGGCAATCATTCAGATAGTCATTCTAGTTCGGTAGAGTCTGATTCTTCTACAAAGAATGGTTCTTCGATAAGTCCTCATAGCTGCCACTCAATTGCGATGATTGCAGGAATTCCTGTTCTGGAAATACTTGGTTACGCATTCTCTTGCATCATTGAAACTCTTGGACATTTTGTTGCAGAGACTATTATCTTTGGAAACTGGATTGCAGCTGCTGGGTGCATGCCTATGAAACTCATTGAAATTGTCATTGGCGTTGTAATTGCGATAGCTGCCTCGAAATCTCTTAACCATACATCGTTGGCTCCGTATTTTAGATATAAAAGGCCAACGGTTTAAACACAAGAAGAAGGGAAATACAGGAAAACCCGTCAAATTGATATGTTTCCAGAATTCTGGGTACATGTTAATTTTACGGGTATAATTTCATATAACAGTATCATCAAACATACATTGAAAAGTGTATTCTATTTCTCTAGGTGTTATCTTATCTCCAGTAGTAATATCAACCGTTAGAGGTACTTTGATTGGATTGTAATTTCCAAACAGATAGACTCGTATTCCTGGATAATCATCTGTTTCTCTAATGTCTTCACTTCTATCTACGGTAAATGTTATATCATCGTCTAAATCAATTGCACAAATCTCGTGAAAAATATCTAGTACAGATTCATGAGTCAAATCTAGCCCTGTAATTGTTGTATCTAAATCCATTGTTGTTCTCGTATCTAGTCCAACGATTGCAGAAATAAGGAAGCCGCCTTTTAAAATGAAATTCCTTTTGTACTTAGATTCAGAAATTCGTGCTAGGAGTCGTTCTAGCATATAGTTTTGCATAATAAGTTGTGCACTTACTTTCTTTTCTACAGCTTGTTTTTTAATGAAAGCTTTT
>JAAZHB010000241.1 GCA_012510935.1 Clostridiales bacterium | reverse complement strand
TTTGTAAAAGTTACAGCGAGAATACTTCTTGGGCTAATGCCTTGCTCAATCATGTATGCCATTCTATGAGTCATTGTTGAGGTTTTTCCTGAACCTGCCCCCGCCAAAATTAGCAAAGCACCATTTATCTGTTCTACTGCCTCTCTCTGTTTACTGTTAAGACCTGATAAATCCATTATAATTAGTCACCCTTCCTCGAAACTTGTTATGATTTTTATGGCGTATAGCATCTGTGGCTTTGTTATAAAAATCATCATATTTTATCATAATTTGGGTCATATGGCAAAAGCTGGACGTCTGGATTAACTAGATTTATTCGAAAGATTATTCACTTATTTTTGATATTTTGCAGTTGCAATAATATTGACTATTTCGTGTCAAAGTGCTAACATTCTAAATAGGGCGCATGTGCGCCTAATAAAAAAATATAGTTTTTTTGTATAAGGAGAAGAAAATGGCTAATTTATCACAGCAGTACATTGATATTGCTAAAGCAAACTATCCTCATGAGCCAGAATTCCTTCAGACAGTTGAAGAAGTTCTGACAACAATTGAGCCAGTTCTTGAAGCACACCCAGAATACATCGAGGCAGGCCTAGTTGAAAGACTAATTGAGCCAGAAAGAATGATCAGCTTCAGAGTTCCTTGGGTTAATGATGCTGGAAAAGTTTGTGTAAACCGCGGATACAGAGTGCAGTTTAACAGTGCTCTTGGACCTTATAAGGGTGGTATCAGATTTGCACCAAACGTATACCCTGGCATTCTTAAGTTCCTCGGATTTGAGCAAATCTTTAAGAACTCACTAACAGGTCTTCCTATTGGTGGTGGTAAGGGTGGTTCAGACTTTGACCCTAACGGAAAGTCAAATGCTGAAATCATGAGATTCTGCCAGAGCTTCATCAACGAGCTATACAGACACATCGGACCAAACACAGACGTTCCAGCTGGAGACCTCGGTGTTGGTGGAAGAGAAATTGGATTCATGATGGGTCAGTACAAGAGACTTGTAAATGCTTATGATGGAACATGGACTGGTAAGGGAACTCAGAATGGTGGTCTTGCTGGAAGAACAGAAGCTACTGGATACGGAATTGTATTCTTTGCAAGAGAGGTTCTAAAGCACTGTGGAGAATCTCTTGAAGGCAAGACAGTAGTAATCTCAGGTTTTGGTAATGTTGCTTGGGGTACTGCTCAGAAGCTAGAACAGCTTGGAGCTAAGGTTGTAGCATTCTCAGGTCCAGATGGATACATCTATGACGAAGCTGGAGTTCTTGGCGAGAAGGTTGATTTCATGCTTGAGCTTAGAAATTCAGGAAAGAACATCTGCTCACCATATGCTGAAAAGTTCGCTGGTTCAAAGTTCGTTGCTGGCAAGAAGCCATGGGAAGTTAAGGCTGACCTTTATATCCCTTGCGCTATGCAGAACGATATTAGAATCGAGAACGCTAAGGAAATGGTTGCTAACGGAGTTAAGTTCCTCATCGAGGGAGCTAACATGCCTACAACAAATGAAGCTCTTGCTTACTTCATGGAGAACGGCGTAGTTGTTGGACCTTGCAAGGCTGCTAATGCAGGTGGCGTAGCATGCTCATGCATGGAGATGGCACAGAACGCAGAGCACCTAATCTGGTCAGAAGAAGATGTTTATAATCAGCTTGAGGGAATCATGGTTAACATTCATAAGCTTGCTGTTGATGCTTGCAAGAAGTATGACCTTGGTTATGACCTAATTGCTGGTGCTAACATTGCTGGTTTCGAGAGAGTTGCAGAAGCTATGATGCTTCAGGGCATTGTATAAGAA